>NZ_JAROCA010000083.1 GCF_030732005.1 Tigheibacillus jepli
ATTAGGCTTTGCGGACGATGACACCCGCTTTTTATTTTTAAGCAGAAAAAGAAAATGGGTACATCGCAAAAAGCTTGCATAAGTTTCACCTTTTTGATTTGCTTGATGTCTGATATAATCTATTTGAGCCACTGCTAACATCTCCTAATATCCTCCTGTCGAACGTTGTTGGTCCAACGAGGAGTTTAAAGTTATTTGGGGGAGTTGGCAAGTGGCTCATTTAATTTATGTATGGCCCTACGGGCCATACATAAATTAAATGCCAAGACCTACATTATTAGTTTGCCATAAACAATCGGGGGCGGGTAAAAAAATATCATTAGAAACATGAAGGCATTAACTATGCAGTGGAACTTTACAGAGAGAGAAATATGACTGTTAAAGAAATTTGTAAAATCACAAATGTGTCAAGATCGGCTTTGTACAGAAAATTGGCAGAAAGGAAGTAAAGAAGGTAACCACATTAAAAAGTAAATATTTCCCATAGTGGCCCTTCACTCCTTGAATCGTTTTCGTACCTCCACCATAGGTGAAACATTAATCTGTGATATATTAATGAGGAGTAATTCTTTGTTACCTCAAATTATTTTATTTACAACAGTCAAATTTGCGACACTAGGAGGCTGGCCCGATGAAGATAAACATATTTGTTGTTGAAGATGATGATGCTTTGTTTGCTGCATTGAAGAAAGGTCTAGAGGCTTGGTCGTTCCGGGTCACGAGACCAGATGATTTTGAAGGTGTGATGCATTCATTTCTTGAACAACAGCCTCAGCTCGTCATCATGGATGTCATACTCCCGAAATTTGACGGTTTTCATTGGTCTCGCGAGATTCGCGCTGTATCCAAAGTACCCATTGTTTTCCTTTCCTCCCGCGATCACCCAATGGATATGGTCATGGCGCTGAACATGGGAGCGGATGACTTCATCCAGAAGCCGTTTCATACAGACGTGCTTTATGCCAAAATTCAAGCCATTCTCCGGAGGACATATGCTTATGGCGAAGAGCAACCGGATATTCTTGAATGGAACGGCGCCTTGATTGATTTGAACCGAGGTGTAATTCGAAACGCTGGGCAAGAAGTGGATTTAACAAAAAACGAATTTTTTATACTGATCACGCTCGTGAGATCGAACAATGTCATTATCTCGCGCCATGACTTGATGCGAAAGCTGTGGGAGGACGAGCAGTTCGTGAACGACAATACCCTCACGGCGAATATAACCCGTTTGCGGCAGAAGCTGGAGACAATCGATTTGGCAGACGCTATTGTGACAAAAAAAGGGCTTGGTTATATGGCCATCACTTTATAGAGATTATGAACATGTATTGATAGGGGGGACCGTGCCATGTTTATTCGTTACGTTGATGCAAGGAAAAGCTGGATTTTACTGTTTGCCGGCTTGCTCGGCTTAGCCAATGCTCTGATTCTGCTTGATCAAGGCATCCAGGTCACATCTACTTCTCTCGTTTATTTTAACGCCATATTTATTCTGTCCTTTCTCCTGTTTTTCATCTGGCGCTTCATAAGAGAGACAAAATATGCCGCCGCGTTGGCTGAACTGCAGGAAGACATGGCCTTAGACTGGATTGAGACACTTCCTGAGCCTGGGGACGGCCTAGATCAGATGACCAACGACATCTTACGGGAGGCCTCCCTTCAGTTCAAACGAAAGCTTTCTGACTATAAAGAAACTCAACTGATCGAGAATGAATTCACGGCCTCGTGGATCCATGAGGTGAAGACTCCTCTCACCGCGATGAAGCTAATCCTGGACGCCCGGCCAAGTGATCCGGAAATACGTAAAATTGAAGCGGAATGGCTGCGGGTGTATTTGTTGGTCGACCGTCAGCTGCATATGACACGTCTGCCCGCGATTGAATCAGACTATGTTCTTGAATTGACCTCCATACAGCGCCTTGTCGCGGAAGAAGTACGGGAGCTGGCGCCATGGTGTATGGAAAAAAATTTGGCGGTCAGTATCGAAGGAACGGATGTAAAGGCCATTACAGACCGAAAATGGTGCCGCTTCATCCTTCGGCAACTGTTGACGAATGCCGTGAAATATAATCCTGCGAATACGGCACTTATGATCGTGGCGGATGTAACGGAGACAGGCCAAGTCTTTTTGGATGTCATCGATGAAGGACCGGGAATACAGCCGCACGAATTGCCGCGTATCTTTGACAAAGGCTTCACGGGCGAAAACGGCAGGATTCAAAACGCAGCGACCGGACTTGGGCTCTATCTTGCAAAAACCGTTGCAGATAAATTAGGAATTACCCTCAAAGCGCAACCCGGTCAAACGAAAGGTACGGTGATGCGAATGATCTTTGTCGATCCCAACGCATTCGAAGCTGTCCGAAGAGGGGCGGGCGAGTAATATCCAGCTATGAAGCAGTCAGGATTGCACCTGGCTGTTTTTTGGTGTGGAATAGTGAACCTGACATTATTGTCACGTTGTCTTGCCAGATTGTCATGTAAAACGTACGACAAGCGGAAAATCCAACCGTATAATAAAGCTATCATCAAGCAACAATTATGATTTGGAGGTACGTTATGGATCAGTTGAATGTAGGAGAAACCGTTTTACAAGCACGAAATGTCCACAAAACATTTGGTACCAAAGGAAATGCACAGCATGTATTAAAAGGAATAGATTTACGCGTCACCCGCAGTGAATTTGTCGGCATTATGGGACCTTCCGGCTCAGGCAAGACGACATTGCTTAACGTCTTAGCCACGATTGATCATACCACGGACGGAACGGTTTTAATCGATGACGCAGATATCTCCAAGCTGAGTAATACCGCGCTTTCCGCCTTTCGGCGCAACAAGCTGGGATTCATCTTCCAGGATTACAATCTACTGGACACGTTGACAGTGAAGGAAAATATACTGCTGCCCATCTCCCTTAGCAAAATGAGCAAGCGGAAAGCGGAAAGCGAGTTCACAACCATCGCCGATGTGCTTGACATAAAAGCACTGTCGCACAAATATCCGCATGAAATATCAGGAGGCCAGAAACAACGGATAGCTGCCGGGCGCGCTCTGATCCACCAGCCTTCGATCGTGTTTGCGGACGAACCGACCGGTGCACTGGATTCCAAATCCGCTTCCTCGTTACTGGACGTGATGGAGAAGGTGAATCAGCAGCGAGGCGTCACCGTTGTCATGGTGACCCATGATCCGGTAGCCTCCAGCTATTGCAGCCGTGTTGTGTTTTTAAGAGACGGGAAGATTTATTCCGAGCTGTACCGCGGCGATAAAACAAGACACGCCTTCTTTAATGAAATTTTGGACGTGCAAGCTGTACTGGGGGGCGACCATGTTGACGGTTTATAAATTAGCGCTTCGCAGCATGCGGCAAAATGTGAAGCATTATTATTTATACTTCTTTGCGCTGATCTTTAGTATGAGCCTGTATTTTGTCTTCACCTCACTACAACACGATCAGGCTGTTCAGAATATGACACATCCGAGCGTTGACTTCTCTGCCGGGTTTCAAATTGCGGGAGTCATGCTGATTGTGATCGTTGGGATCTTTACAGTCTCGGCCAACGGCATTTTCTTGCGTCGGCGCAGTCGAGAAATCGGACTATATCAGCTGATTGGTCTTTCCAAAGGCTGGGTAGCCCGATATCTAATGATCGAGAATATACTGCTTGGCTTAGGTGCACTACTTGCTGCGATCATTTGCGGCGCGTTGATTTCAAGGCTGTTCGTCCTGATTTTGTTGAATCTGCTCGGCTTAGAAGGGATTGTCGACATCAGCTTCTCCGTACCAGCTGCTTTTAAAACGTTGATGGTCTATCTTCTCATCATCGTCATTACTTCCATTCAGATGATGCTGAAGGTTTACCGCAGCACCCTTCTGAATCTGTTTCAAGCTGACAAGCGGCCTGACCTCACTAAGCCGCCCAAAGCGGTGGCATCTGCTATTTTCGCCCTCCTCGGTCTGGCGCTGATTGGATACGGCTATGAATTATCGGGTCATATCAATGAACAGTTATTCCTCAACGCACCATTGGTGCTCGGATCCATCGTTGCAGGGACTTACTTATTGTTTCGCGTTACGATCAGATGGTGCTTTTACCGGTTCCGTAAACGTAAAGATGGACACCTGGGCTTAACAAACAGCCTGTCGATGGCTCCGCTGATGCACCATACGAAAGCAAATGCCAACTCACTTACCTTGATTACGGTGTTGTCGGCCATGGCCATCACGCTGATTTCCATGGCCTACTCCTCCTACTACTCCGTAGAGCAAGAGAGCCGCCGCGATCTCCCTTATGATTTTATGTTTGAAAACGAGCCGCAGGAGGCGCTGTCGTTCAAGATGGAGTTGGAGAAGGAAGGCATCAATGTTAATCACCACGACGTTCAAGCGGTTCTTGCGATGGGCATCATCCTTGATCCGAATGACGAATCCCGCAAGGTTGAAGAAAGATTGTTATGGCTTCCGACCGAACAGCTTAAACAAACAGGCGCAGACCTCAACGTGCCGTTAGATGGCGAAGCCATTTTGTACGATGCTGGGGCCTCACTTGCCGGGGACTTAGATGAGCAGTCAAAGCGATATCCAACCGAAATAAAGCTGGAGCAGCATGGACAGACCGTTATGTATACATTGAGGACATTGAAGGAAAGGAACATCATGAATTTAAATGCTCCCGGCAAGCAGCTGTTAGTGTCAGAAGCGACGATGGACAAAATCGCAGAACAAATGGCCAGTACGCCCGGTTATAAAAAAATTCGCTTTGATACGTTTCAAGTTCCGGACAAGGAAGAGCTCGCCATGGCTTCCTCTCTATACAACGCAAAATACGTTAGTGACGAACGTTTAACGTATGATTTCTATACGCATTACAAAGAAATGCTGCAGACGACAGGCTTGCTCATTTTCATCGCAGCTTTCCTTGGACTTGTCTTTTTGATCTCAACCGGCAGCATCTTGTACTTCAAGCAAATGACCGAAGCCGAGCAGGAAAAGCAAAGCTTTAAGACGTTGCGTCAGCTCGGATTTGACGTGGATATGATCATGAAAGGCATTATACGAAAGCAGGCCATCGTGTTCCTTCTCCCTCTATCGATCGGTATGCTGCATTCGATCTTTGCTATCAAGGCGGCTTCATTTATGATCCGGTCGGACATCACGTTTCCGGTATCCATCGCTATGGCGATTTACTCGGTTATCTATTTTGTATTCGCTCTGTTTACCATAGGCTACTACCGCAACATTGTAAAAAACGCTATGTCATAACCATCACTTAAAGGGGGATAAGCTATATGGGGTACCGCCAACATTTCGGACATTTTGTAAGCTAAGCATATTTCCAACCTAAGAAAATCGATTCCCTGTACGATAAGGAATCGATTTTTTTGTTTTACAATCGCACTCGTTGAATAGAGCTTGCTTAAAAAACTGAACTAAAACATTTCCTCTTTACATTGACATCATGTCATTATGAATATAAACAAAATAGTTGGTTGCCAGATATTTGGAAGACTGATTTTTAAATTAATTATGATGAATGGTATGTTGATATATATACAATTCGAATGGATTAATCACTACTGGAATTTTCCTTTTAGTTTCTCTAGTTTATTGGGTCTTATTTGTAATTTGGGCAATCATTAACTCATATCATCAAAGAAGATTAAATTCGGCTGGATTATTATTTTTTTGTGTTAAATGTTGTAGGCTATATGATGTTTAGATTGGTTGGTGAAAGTAAAAGTTGAGTTGAATATATTAGTTAAGTATCTGTTGTGCTAACCGGTGCGTTAGCCTAAGAACCTTGATTTGACTATACCGCAAACGGGCCATGTTGCGGGTGCGAAATGTTCCCGGCTCAATGAAATGTGGCCACACAATTTCAGTAAAAGTCAGGCAGTTTTTAGTCTTAAAACTGAAGGGTTATGTTGAGAAGTCGAATGATGAGGTAACGCTCTGAAAGGCTTCCCCTGCGTCGAGAAGCACGCTGCTTGGTAAGTAGTAGTGTGTTATAAGCTCGTCTAATAGGTGCAAGAATTTACCGTAACAGTTTTGGCTGACGAAAGCCTACCCGATGGGGTGGTGTAAATCATGGTGCTTGGGTTGAACAGATATGGTGAGAATGCAATGTAAAATACAATAACATAATGTATTGCTGACAAACTTCTGAATGTACGGGTCTAGACGCGCGTTATATAGAAATGTATTTACTACCAAATGTAGGGTTAGCTATGGATGAGTAAGAATCCGGAATATGAAAGCCCATCTTGTGTTATAGGCACATGCAATGCTAACAGGCTCATAGGAAGCACCTAAGTTTGTTCCATAATAGATGTAACTTAACGTTGTAAGCTGATAACGTGGAGGGCTTACTCCTAGTGAAGCGTTGGAGGGGAAAACATTTGTGAAAATAGCGAATGTATAACTTTTCTTCATATCAGTGAAAGTGGTGGCACAGTACCGTTGAAGCGTGTAATGAACGTGGAGGGATAGCCACTAGACTAATAAAAGATTCATTCAACCATGCAAGACAGTTCTTCAACGATTAATAAGGTTCTTGTGAGACTAATAGAGGTTCAGCTCCAAAAGGAGCCACCGACTTGTTAAAACGAAAGAAACTGAGGCACAATGAGTATTATGACATGCAATCTCATTTTGATTCTTTATACGCTCAGAGTGCTAATGGTCAAAACTTTTATGGATTACTTGATTTAATGCAATCCGATGAGAATATTCGATTAGCTTATCGCAATATTAAACGAAATACCGGCAGTAATACAGCTGGATTTGATGGATTAACGATTAAAGATATAAAGCGATTACCTGTGTCAGCTGTTATCTCAACGATACAACGAATGTTTGAACATTATATACCCAAAGCTGTTCGGCGAGTTTTCATTCCCAAGGCAAATGGTAAAATGCGTCCTCTGGGAATTCCAACTATTTGGGATAGATTGTTCCAACAGTGTATTTATCAAGTGCTTGAACCAGTATGTGAAGCGAGGTTCCATAAACATAGCTACGGTTTCAGACCAAACCGCAATACTCATCATGCGAAGGCTAGGATGGAAACGCTCATTAATCGCGCTTGCCTATATCACTGTGTGGATGTTGATATAAAAGGATTCTTTGATAATGTAGACCATTCCAAGTTAATCAAACAAATGTGGTCACTTGGCATTCGGGATAAAGCATTGCTTTCCATTATCTCACGTCTCTTAAAGGCTGAAATCATTGGAGAAGGCTTCCCAATGAAAGGAACACCCCAAGGCGGAATTTTATCCCCTCTTCTATCTAATATTGTATTAAATGAACTAGATTGGTGGGTTAGTAATCAATGGGAAACTTTTGAAACAAGAAAGCCATATAAATCGTACGCTGGCAGATATAATGCATTGAAACAATCGAATTTGAAACACTGCTATATCGTAAGATATGCGGATGATTTTAAAATCCTTTGCCGCACTCGCTCACAAGCAATTAAAATGTATCACGCAGTGAGAGATTTTCTTCAGGCAAGGCTTCGCCTTGAAATTAGTGAAGAAAAATCGAAAGTGGTCAACTTAAAGAAAAACTCATCAGAGTTTTTAGGCTTCCGTCTTAAAGCACACAGAAAACGGACGAAAAGCAGGACTCTTTATGTCGCACGTTCACACATGACAAAGAAAGTACTCAAAAATGCACAGATAAAGCTCAAACAAGCAATAAAGGGGATCCAGAAACACCAATCACCCGAAAATGTTTGGCGATTCAATATGGCTGTGATGGGAATACAAAATTATTATTCCGCAGCGTCTCGCATTACAATAGACTTAAATGAGCTGGGCAATCGTCTTAATAAAACGTTATATAATCGTTTAAAAGAAATGAGAAAAGAAGCAACGTTTAAGGACCTCACGAAATCTTTACAGAAACGTTATAAGGGGTATGAATGCAAACTCTATAAAATAAAAGGAATGGTACTTGTTCCAATCCATGCCCAACGTTGTAAGGTGAATCTTAATTTCTCTCAATCAATCTGTAGCTATACTACCAAAGGTAGAAGTATAATTCACCGAAACTTGCGAGCAATTAATAAACAGTTACTTGCTTATGTGATGAAACAATATATACCGAGTCGTTCTATCGAATACAATGATAATCGGATTAGCCGATTTATTGCGCAATACGGGAAATGTGCTATTACAGGAATTGAATTAGGGATGGATGATTGGCACTGCCATCATAAAACACCGTTTCATCTCACACAAGATGATTCATACGGGAATTTAATGATACTGCACCAATCTGTTCATCGCCTCATTCACATGAGACATCAAGAGAAAATACAAGTGGCTTTAAAAGCACTCAAATTAAATGAACAGCAACTCAAAAAGGTTAATGAATTGCGTGAGCAATGCCTAAACGAAGCAATCTGATTTTACACTTCATCTTGCATATACATAAAAATATTGAATGAATTGGATTAGTTGGAACGCCGTATGCGGTGAAAGCCGCACGTCAGACTGTCTAACAATTATTAAAAACTTTTGTTTTTTGCATGAAAATGAGTGACCTTTGTCGAATCTCTTTATTAAAGGAGATGAGGCGTATGCCATATATCGAAGGTGAAGATAGACATCAAATTTATTTACTGCCAAATACGTTGGACGACTTTGTAAATGAAGAAAATCCTGTCCGAGTCATCGATGCTTACATCGATAGTTTGAACCTGGAAGAATTGGGATTTCAAGTCTATTCGGGTACCAAAGCAGGGCAAAAACCTTATCGCCGTGAAGATCTTCTCAAGCTCTATCTTTACTGTTATATGAATGGCATTCGTTCCTCCCGCAAGATGGAAACGGAAACGAAAAGAAATATTGAACTGATGTGGCTAATTGGCAAGCTCCAGCCGGACCACGGCACTCTATCAGCTTTCATGAAGAATAACAAAACAGCCATAAAAAAGCTGTTTAAAGAGTTCACCTTAATGTTAAAAGGATTCGGGTTAATCGATGGTCAACTTGTCGCGATTGACGGCACAAAACTAAAGGCTAACTGCTCTAAAAAGCAACACTTTAATGCCAATATCATCAGTAAAAAGCTAGACCATATCGATGAAAAAATCGATGCATATTTGCGTGACTTTTTAACGGAGGATAATCGCCAAAAAAAGCAGGAAATCATAGAAAAATTAGAGGTCTATCAAGAAAGAATGCACGAACTGCAGGTAATTAAACAAGAACTCAAGGAAACAGGTGAAAAACAGCTTTGCATTACTGATCCGGATGCCAAATCAATGAAAAATAACGGGAAACATGAAGTATGTTTTAATGTCCAAACTGCGGTGGACAGTAAGTATAAACTAATTGTGGACTGCGATACAGTCAATGATGTTAATGATCAAGGACAGCTGTCTAATATGGTGAGTAAAACCAAACAAGTTTTTCGTGATCAGAAAACTTCAATTCTGGCTGATACAGGATATTATAATTACCTTGAAATAATCGACGTTGTCGATGAAAACACCGAACTCTCAATTAAGCCTCAAAAGGGAAAGAAAAATAAAGTAGCCAGTGGATTTGATAAAGAGAACTTTGAATATGATGCTGTGAACGATAGATATACTTGCCCGTTGGGTTATGAATTACCTTTTAAATGGAATGGAAAACAAAATGGAAAAGAGTATAGGCGTTACACTTGCGAAGCCTTCGATATTTGTGGAAAAAAGGAGTTCTGTACGACTGCCAAAGGAGGAAGGGCGGTAACCAGGCTTAAAGACGAAGAAGTGATCGAACGGATTGCCGAAAATACGCGTAATCAAAGCCATATTTATAAACAAAGAGCGGCAATCGTTGAGCACCCTTTCGGGACGATGAAACGTCACTTGGGCTATACATACTTTTTAACACGAGGGTTGGATAGGTTACACTTAGTTGGACAGATTCGCTAAGGTCATATATGCTTAATTAATAAAAGTCAGGAGAGAATCATT
>NZ_JAROCA010000084.1 GCF_030732005.1 Tigheibacillus jepli
CATTCTAACAATAAAAAACTGAACTGCGAAGTAAGAGCCGTACGCACTCTCACTTACACAGTTCAGTTTACACTCCCGGTTTTCACATTGTTTTCCTGTTTTTCCGTCATGTAGTTGAAAATTTCCATCCCAATATCGGCAAAAGCCTGGCTTGAAACAAAATCATCGATACCTTTTGAAAAGATGGAAGCAATAAATGCTTGCTCGCGGACATAAAATATTCCTACATCGTGTCTGTAACCTGGGATCCAGCCTGTTTTATGGGCAAGCTGCCAATTGTATTGACTGTCTGGCAGATATTGCAGTTTTCCCGGCAAGGAATCTTGTACTTGCTGCTTTTTCATGATCTCAATCATCTGTGCGGAAGCTTCTTCAGAGACAATTTTCCCTGCATAAAGCTTTTTAAGGAAAATGGCAGTATCCCCCGAAGTCATTTGATTTGGTGGAATATTGGTATCGCTTAGCATTAATTTTCGATTGATCACACTATGATGCATACCAATTTTTTCCATTAGCTGATTGATAGATGCCGTGCTTGCAAGGTCAATGAGGATGTTCGTTGCGGTGTTATCACTTTGGATGATCATTAGCGTAATCAAGTCATCCAAACTGATTTCCGTACCAGGTGTCATATGTTGCAATACACCCGACCCGCCGACCATATCATCCTGTTGGAGCGTAATTGTATCGCTCAAATCAAGTTCATTTTGATGGGCTTTTGAAAAAATAGCCGCCATCACAGGGAGCTTAATGACACTGGCAGGGATAAAAACTTGTTCAGCGTGATTTTCCCATGTTTCACCTGTTTGCAAATCCTCAAATACGATACCCCATTCACCACCACTTTTGGAAATAACGGATTGAACGTTCTGAATAAGTTTTTGCATGGTTCAGCTCCTCCTTGAGATATAGTCAACATGCAAGCATGCAGCAAGAAACGCTTATTGAAAACGCTTCATATACATTCTAGCACAGATGGCGCAAAACAGAATCGTTTTGGAGCAAGAAAATAAGAAAATTGATGATTTGTTGCCACGTTCGCTCAGAAATTTAAACATCATTAGCTAGAAAATTGATGATTTGTGCCATCGTTTAACATCCGAGATGCAATGCGGAGAAGCAAAAAACATGAAACCCAGCCCGTTAAGAGATCGTCACATTATTTGCGAACATATCCAGTATTGTGGGGAAGAAGCATATGAATCGCAAGCAAACGTGCGCTTATCACGATTAACCTGCCCAACAGCCCACGGCAAACACAGAAAAGTGACAGGTGCCGTTATCTTCACTATAATTGGTAGTAAATGGTTGTTCGTGTTGGAGGGGTAACGATGCTACGGAAAAAATTGCGCCATACGCGGCGGTACCAGGAAATTATAAATGCATTTTTGAAGAATGGGTTTAGCCATTTTTTGTATCGGATTGGCCTGACACGCAAGGCATCAAGAGAATTTGATGGAGATGCGGTAACCGATATGAATAACCGGGATATTGGGAGAAAGCTGCGCCAGACATTTCAGGAACTGGGTCCGACATTTATCAAATTGGGTCAGCTGGCTAGTACGCAGCGCGACAGTATTCCAAAAGAGGTAGCCACTGAACTGGAAAAACTGCAGGATGAGGCGATTTCGATTCCCTACGAACAAGTGAAAAAGCTGGTGGAGGAAGAATTAGGGGATTCACTGGAAAATTTATTTGCTGATTTTAGTGAAGCGCCGCTTGCAACTGCCTCCATCGGGCAAGTACACACCGCCCATCTGCACACAGGAGAGGAGCTCGCCATTAAAATTCAGCGGCCGGCTATTGAGGACAGCATCGAAACGGATTTGGAAATTCTTCACGGTGTGGCGCGAATAATGGAAGAACGGATTAGCTGGGCAAGAACGTATAATGTCCAGGAACGCATGGATGAGTTTACCTCCTCGCTAAGGGATGAACTGGATTATACAGTGGAAGGACGCAATGCAGAACGAGTCGCCAAGCAATTCAAAAATCAATCCACAATACATATTCCAAAGATCTATTGGGATTTTACAACGAAGAAAGTGCTGACGATGGAGCGGATTAACGGTATCAAAATCAGTAAAGTTGACCTGCTCGATCAAGCCGGATACAATCGGAAGCTGATTGCCAAGCGTTTAGCCAACGCAATGTTTCGGCAGGCGCTGGAGGATGGCTTTTTTCACGGTGATCCGCATGCAGGCAATATTTATATTTTGCCGGATAATGTTATTTCCTTTATCGACTTTGGGATGATGGGCAGACTTGGCACTCATATGCGCCATCATTTTGCCGCCTTAATGATTTACTTGCAGCAGGGTAATTCAAGTGGGATCATCAAGACCTTTACAGATATGGAGATTTTGGATGACGAGACTAATGTGAATGCGTTGCAAAGGGATTTGGATAATCTGATTGCAAAATATTATGAAGTATCGCTTGTCCGAATTAGCCTGGGTGAAGTCATGCTCGAGATTTTTGCTATTGCGTACCGTTATCAGGTAAAACTGCCGGCCGATATTACAATATTGGGCAAAGCTATTTTAACGCTGGAGGATATCATGCACCAGTTGGATCCGGAATTCAGCATTATGAAGGCAGTGGAACCATACGGAAAAAAATTGCTCAAAAAGCGCTACCATCCACGAACGCTGGCTAGGAATGCATGGAATAAATTCGTGGAAAATGCAGAGGTAATGGCAGATTTGCCGAAAGATATCCGTGATATGGCAACATCAATCAAAAAAGGCAAACTTCGCTTCGACATCCATGTCAGCGACTTGCAGACATTCCTGAAACGATTGGATAAAATTAGTAATCGTATATCTTTTAGCATTATTTTGCTGTCGTTCAGCATTCTAATGGTTGGTCTGATCATTGGATCCGCCATCGCAGGTCAAACGACTGTCTTATGGAAACTGCCAGTTATTGAAATCGGCTCTATTATTGCTGTGCTTATGTTTTTGCTGCTTGTGTTTACGATTATCAAGTCAGGGCGAATGTAGCGGTGCAAGTTTAGATACATGCGGATTTGTTGCATGATGCGTGAAATGCTCCCAAAAAAATATTGCGTAGCTCTTTTTTTGTATGTCGACATCCTTGTCTAATATTACCCGTGAAATGCCCGTTCGGTTTATCGGAGAGCAAATTCTTTGCAATGAAACACCATGTGCTATGCCAATTTGCATAAAACACCTTCTATTTGTAAAAAATCTGTTTCTATTTGCAGATTGCCGGATTCTATTTGCAAAACGTAAAATCCTTTACAGACAAAAAGCCGAAATCAACCATTCCATTTGGTTATCTCGGCTTTTTTACAACTTACCGCACTTCCGCAGTCTATTCCACTTCTATTTCATGCACTTCATGTTCGTGAAGCTTATCGTTTTCAACATGAATCTTGATTTGGTATTTTCCTTTGCTGTCGAAGGTGTGATCGGCAGTATAGACATTGTCCTTCTGTACAGCATCGATAAATTCGTGTTTATCGCTTTCGTTTTTCCAAATTTCAAAACGCACATTGGCATCTTTCAAGGGCTTATCGTTCAGCTGCACATGGACTTTCATGGTGGATTTCTCACCGGCTGTCCATTTTTCCGGTTGCTTGAAATGCATGGAAAAACCTTTCACATGTTCATGCTCGTGTGATTCATGTCCACCCTTTGCATTTTCGGCTTTGGCATTGCCGATTGCAATTTGTTTAAGCGGCATTGTATGCTGGTCTTTGGCAGTTACATGAACTTGGACACTGTAGACAGCATCTTTATCAAATGTTTTCTCAATCGAATAGGAGCCGTCTTTATTATTCTTTGCATCGATCATTTCGCTTGTACTATCTTTGTCGCCATCCACCCAAATTTGGTACTTCACTTCATCTGCAGCTTTTACTTTCTCATCACCATACGTCACGTCGGTTTTGAAGGTCACCTTTTCACCCTTGCCCGTATGTTCAGGAACATGCAAATCAGCATGAAGTTCTTTGATTTCATCGGTTGCATCATCATTGTTTTTTTCGCTGTTGCCACAGGCAGCTAATAGACCGAATACTAAAATGACGGCAACAATACCAAGTTTTTTAGCCATCTTTCTTCTCCCTCATTTAAAAGAAATTGATCACGCATTAACTGGCAAACATACCTCCACTTCAAAACCTGGGGGTAATCAAGAAAAGCAAGTGGGGAAGTAATTTCCTGAATGGTTCATGAACAATCAGTGTTGATAAAGGAAATCCCCGCTTATGCAAGCTTTTCCTTATTTAAGTACGGTATATAAATCTTCCATTACTTGGTTCATATCATCTTTCTTTAAGCCACTATATCTTTTTACAACTTCACCATCTGGATTAACCAAGTAAAAACTCGTGCCATGCGTATATTGGTCTGAATCTTCTGCTGGCTTTACGACCGGAGCTTGAAAGCTTTTGATGGAAATTTTCTTGATGGTGTCGAAATCGTAGCCGGTGAGAAACGACCAGTTACTGAAATCAATACCGTATTGTTCTGCATATTTTTTCAGGACTTCAGGGGTATCACGCTTTGGATCGACGCTAAAAGAAACGAACTGAACATCGAGATTAGCTCTCTTTGCTTGCTTTTGCAGCTTGGTCATATTTGCTGTCATCGGCAAGCAAACACTTGTACAATTGGTGAAAATCATATCGGCAATCCACCATTTGCCTTCCAAGTCTTTATTGCTTAATGTTTTGTTATCTTGTGTGGTAAACGTAAATGGCTGTATATCCCGGGACATATTCGTTTCAATTTTGCTGCCGCTACATGCAGCAAGCAACAAAACAATTACGAGCAATGCACCGATGCTTTTTATATATTTCATATCAACCGACCTTTCTTTCAAAAAGCGCATATAAAAAAACTGCGCCCCTTTTAAATCCGTTGAAAAGATACTCCATTTTAAGTGTATCAGTGGAAAAAAACGCAATCAATAAGGGGCTGTGAACAATATATGACAAACTTAGTACGTAAACGTAGCTTTGACTCTTTTCGAGCGATGAAAATAAACAATCCACAGCAATGAGACGAGCATAAACATGATTTCGCTTTGCAGGACGATTTTTCCATAAAGTCCAACGTATATTAGCCTGCTGATGATATCAATCAAGTAAAAAACGGTCATCCAATGGGGAAGTTGCAGTTTCCGTCTGCCCCACATAAAAATAATGATAATGGTCAGCGGGATGTATATGACATAAATACAGTAGGCGACAAGACTGATCCCTTCAAGTTCCGCCGGCTTGAACGTGATGATTGCATGAAGCGCGTTGGTAAAAGAAAAAAATACCTGAATGGCAGGAAAAATAAGCCACCCGGTGATAATTGCAAGTCTGCTGTCTGTATGAAACGTTTTCGATTTATCCGTATTCATCCGTTAGTTAATCTCCCAACATGTAAAAGAATGTATGTAACGGCGCATGGTTCAAAGCGTCAGAAAGTTTACATCAGTTCTGTGTTTCAATAATAGTAGCATTTCCATCTTGTCATTGCCATAAAAGGGGTTTGTTGTATAAAGTGAAACTTCATGCAGTGGGGCTCCCTTTCTCCCCCCTGACGAATTAATGAACTCGGGTTAAAATCGCCACATTCTGAGCCTGCGATTACTCGCCCCACCGAAAACCAATGTGGCAACACCCGAGTGTCCAACGTCTGTTGGCCAGATCCAATCGGGCGTTTGACTCTCTGTTGTCCCCGCTTCCCGCAAATGTTTGAAGTGGGGGCTTACAGCTAGGTAATACAGCGATAAAAAAGGAATTCCGCTCCTATTAATTATATAGGATGGAATTCCAGGAAAAAAGTCTTTTAATTTTAATAGAATCGTTTGTAGCTATCGAAATGCTTCTTCCAATATGAATTGCTCAGGTTACTAATTTCAACGCCATCTGAACCAGCATGGATAAAGCTGCCGCCGCCAAGATAAACACCCAAGTGGGATATGCCGGAACGATATGTGCCTTCAAAGAAAACAAGATCCCCGACTTGCGGATTCGTTACCATGTAAGAACGGTTGTAATATCCGCTGCTGGATAGTCGACCGATGCTGTATCCGGCTTTGTTATATACATAATAGATGAAACCACTGCAATCAAAGCCGCTCGGTGTGGAGCCGCCCCAAGCATAATTAACACCAACCTGGGCTTTTGCTGTACGAATCAGTTTGTTTACATTATAAGGTGTGCTGCTGCTTGGCGATGTTTTTGTACCAGCGGAAGAATTGCTTGCGCTTGGAGCATGTCCACCATTGATATTCAGTTTTTGTCCCACATAGATAAGTGAGGATTTCAGGTTATTCCATTTTTTCAGGTCGTTTACCGTAACATTATATGTCAACGCGATGCCGGATAATGTATCTCCTGATTTAACCGTATATACCTTAGCACCTTTTACTTGCTTGCCGGAATTGCTTGATTTATTGGTTGTTGTCGGCTGTTTTGCTGACGATTGGCTGACAACAAGCACATCACCAGGATAGATAAGAGTTGTGTTCAAGTTATTCCACTTCATTAAATTGGAAAGGGATATGCTATGTTTTAAAGCGATCCCGCTTAATGTATCTCCCGATTTTACGGTGTATGTAGACTTGTTTGTTTTACCAGATGCTTTGTTGGCAGTATTATTTGGTTTTGCCGTAGAAGAAGTCTTTTTATCTGTATAAATAATCTGTTTCGGATAAATGATATCACTGGAAAGTTGGTTTACTGATTTTAAATGAGAAACAGTAGTATGATATTTTTGCGCAATCGCCCATAAAGAGTCTCCTGCTTTTACTTTGTACGACGCAGCGTCGGCATCCTGCGCAGCGAAGAAAGCAGATGCGATAAAAGCACTCGCCGTAACACCTAAGTAGACTTTCTTATTCCCCACTGAAAAATCTCCTCTCATATGTAATCGACAAAATTGGTAAATTTTGCTCATTGATTTTGTTTAATTATATCATTTTTTAAGTGATTTGATAGATCGATAGGGAATTTGTAATGTAATTGTAACCTTATCTGGGAGACAGGGAGAGATTGATTGTGATTTTGTCTTACTTTTGTGTCGTAAAATAGTTCTTTTTGCCTATATAAGATTGTAAATATTTTGTTGAAACATGCCGATTAATAGATAGAAGGGAATGTTCAAAAGTCCGGTAAAAATGACACATCGGTATTGGGGACCTTCTGTGCCTGCGATTACTCGGCACAAAGAAAGATTACTAAAACCGCCCACGTCCTGTGGCAACATAGAAGTCACCATATACTGTGGAAGTTCGTGGCTTGCTTTTGCAAAAACGCTACACCTGCGCCTACAAGCTTATTCAAAGAAGCTGTATTCCTCGGTGCAGGGCAGCAAGGAAGTATTTCGCAAAAGTAGCCTTCCTTGAAAAAGAAAACTGCTTTTTCTGCGTGCGATGCAAATTCAAGGAAGCAAATACGTGTACGCAAAGCGCGCCGCTTCGAACTTCTTGGTCCTTTTTATCCTCTTTTTTGAACATGCATTAGAATTAAAAGTTTCATATACATATTTATCCCAAATGAACGGACAGTAAACATCCATTTAGGGACAGAGAACCTGTCCCCCTGTCCCGGATTGGAGGCGTACAGATTGATCAGGGTGTTGTTGGTTGAAAATCAACGATTGTTTAGTGAAGGTATCCAGGTATTGCTTCAGCATGAAAAGGATATACAGGTAGTTGGAGTGGCAGAGGATGGAAAAACAGCAGTGACGCTGGCTGGGGAACTTCTTCCGGATGTAATATTGATGGAGATACAGATGCCGGATAAGGATGGGACAGAAATTGCGCGTGAATTAAAGGAGATTAATAGCAAGTTTAAAATCGTATTTTTAACGAATTTGCCGGAAGAAAAACTGATCATGGAGGCACTGGAAGTTGGCGCAAGTGGCTTTCTTTCGAAGACGTTATTGCCAAATAACTTATTTAAAGCCATACGTGACGCACACAGCGGACAATATGTGCTATCAGGGGATGTGGCAGAAGCAATCATCCGTCATATCAAAGGAATAGGGATGAGTGAACAAAACCTGCTGGATCAAAAGTTGCGAAATATTGGTGTAGAGTTGTCACAGCGGGAATTGGATATTATCATGTTGCTATTTAAAGGCAACTCCAATCGCGAGATATCCGAAAAAATTGGCCTCAATGTAGGTACCGTGAAAAATTACGTCAGTAGTATCTATCATAAAATAAACGTTCATTACCGAAAAGAAGCAATTGCTTTTTTTCGTGAATTAATGGAAAGCTAGGGGACATTTTTTAATGTCCTCTTGTTTATTTCTAAATTTGGGATTAAAATACAATATTGTTTATATTTTACAGAAACGAATTCAACCGCTTTTGGGAGAATGACAAGCGGATGGATTTGACAGTGCAAATGGAGGAGAAACAAGTGGGGAAGCATTCACGAATCGTTAAACTGGCTTTGAGCATATTGCTCGTGCTGTCCATTTTAGTTGTACCAAATTGCAGTCAGGCTGCGACAAAAACGATGACCGTTCATTTTATCAATGTTGGACAAGGGGACAGTACATGGATCCATACGCCCGATGGAAAAAATATTGTGATTGATGGCGGAAAAAAACAAGCCGGTACAACGGTCGTTGACTATTTGAAAAAGAAACATGTCAAAACAATTGATGTACTGATTGCGACACACCCTGATAGTGACCATATCGGAGGACTGCCCAAGATCATTCAGTCATTTAAAATAAAAAATGTCTATGCGCCGAAAGTGTCGCATACAACGAAAACGTACAAGGATTTTTTGAAGGCAGTCAAACAGAAACATGTCAAAATCAAAACGGCCAAAAAAGGGGTAAAACTGCCCATGCAATCGGTTGATGCAGCATTTGTCGGACCGGTCAAAACCTACTCGAATTCGGATACAAATGATTGGAGTGCTGTGCTTCGAGTTAGCTTCAAACGCAACAGCTTTTTATTTACCGGTGATGCTGCAAATCGGGCGGAAAAAGACATGATGCACACCGGTGAAAACTTGCATGCCAATGTACTGAAAGTAGGTCATCACGGGTCACAGTATTCTACAAGCAGTACATTTTTGAAAAAGGTAAAACCGGCATATGCTGTCATTTCGGTCGGTAAAAACAGCTATGGACATCCAACAAAAGCAACACTTGACCGCCTGAAAAAGGCGAAAGTCAAAATCTACCGTACGGACAAATCAGGTCATATTATTGCGACAGCAAATGGTTCTTCGATAAAATTTAACGCTAAACCGTCCAGTACGAAAGCACCGGTGAAGAAAACAACAAGCAAAAACGCTGCAGCATATAAATTAAACGCCAAGCTTGATAACACGCATCCAAAGCAGTATTCGACCGTGCATCTGATGGTTAAGGGATTACCGAATGGGACAAAATACAAGGCAGTATTCCATTACAAAAGTAAAAATACATCGTACAATGGAAAAGTAGGCAAGACATTGCCTGTAAAAATCAGCCGGGCATCGACAAGTTACCGGGTAAACGTGGATGTTACGGCAACATATAAAAATAAAACGTATCATGCGAAAACATCATTCCTGCCAAAATAGGAGGTAGCCATGCGATATACGATCGATCAAATGGAAGGTGAAATCGCTGTTTGCGAGGATGATAACGGCAATACCGTGGATATTGCACGAAACAAACTGCCAAAACATGCCAAAGTAGGTGATGTCCTTCTGGAAGCAAACGGCACGTACAAACTGGATAAAAAAACAACCAAACAACGCCGTAAAGAAATTGAAAAATTAATGGATGATGTGTGGGAAGATTGATGAAGTGCCAGGCAGCGAAAATTATTTCGTTGCCTGGCACTGATTTTTTAAAAAAACGATACAAAACTGTAACCCAAGTTTCGGCAGTTTTTGAGAAAAACACCCCAAAAACTGCCTTTTGACGTTCCAAAACATTGATTTATCAA
>NZ_JAROCA010000085.1 GCF_030732005.1 Tigheibacillus jepli
ATTAGGCTTTGCGGACGATGACACCCGCTTTTTATTTTTAAGCAGAAAAAGAAAATGGGTACATCGCAAAAAGCTCCTTTCCAAAAGTCCTTGACAATCGACAAAATGGTAGCAAATGAACCGATGAAAATCATCGGCATGGCAGCCAGGATTGCATCTTGTATGGATGCAATCCAAGGGTTTTTTGCAATTTTATTGATTTTTGGTGAAAAACTGTCCGTCATCCATGACATAAATTTATCCATTTTTTTCACCCCTTTATTGTTTTATAAAGCTTTATCATTTCCTGCATCATATTTATTTCCGATTTAACTGTCATCAGTGTGTCCTGAGCGTGGCCGAATAACGGTGAGTACGGAATTTCAATACCTTCCGCCTCTTTTTGCAACGTACTTGTTTGGGCTTGATGTGCTGTCGTCACTTCATCATTTGCTTGTTTCATTAGTTCGTTTGCCTCATCGAATTCCCCATTTGAAGCCTTATTTACTGCTTGGAAAACGTAATCCCGTGCATTACCCGCATGCAGTATGACGTTCATGGAAACCAATGTGAGTTCTTCTTTATCTATCTGTTCCATCATTGTTCCCCACCTTGTAAGTGTTCTTCTGCAACCTTGACTAAACCCTTTCCGTCCAAAGCACCATATACCTTTTGCGGAATGACACCGTATTTGACGCCTGCATCCTCACATGAATCTTTTATATCCTCGATCATGTATTTCAAATGCGGTGCAACCAACAATAAATCAATTGTATTTAAATGGTCATTTATTTCTGACTCGCTTTTCGCTTTAAATTCGATATCTACTTTATTTTTTTTGGCGGCTTTTCTAGCAGCTGCTGCCATAAAACCAGATGATGCACCTGCTCCGCAAACTAATAAAACTTTTTTCGTCATAATGGTTGTCCCCTTTCTTGTTTAATTAAATTTTATCAACATCGTAAAACCCTTACATTTATATTTCTTTCCTAGTAATAGGAAATTCCTTTCGGGTGGTGTGGGACGGGAGATGGGGGCACTGTTCCAAACCTGACAATCTGGCTGGGAGATGGTACTCGACCACAATTGAAGTGTTGATGATCTTTTAAGAAAGTAAACAGTTAAATAAACTATGAAAAGTTGTTTACCTAGAATAATAGAAATGAAGTTTAAAATGAAGTCAAGCGTGAATATAATAAAAATAGCTGGCTTCGAGAGGAGATTCTATATGTTCAATTGTGCCTGGTGCAATAAAAAAATTGGAGAGAACGAACCGTTAAGCGCTATTGATGTAAAATTTCGTAATGGATTGGATTTTTCGGATCAAGAAGGGGAAATCATCCCTGTCTACTTAAGTGAAATTGATAGAAATGTCCCTATGATTGTTACCACTTCTGATTCCGAGGCTAAGAGGTATGGACAGGATGGACTATTTGTCGTTTGCAGTAATGAATGTGGAATGAATTTAAAAGCTGTTCTTGCTAGGGAAATGAATATGTTTAAATAATATTTGGCGATAGCGGTACACTTGGGCGTAAAAATAAAGGAGCTTTCCATAAGTTTTATCAGCTTATGGAAAGCCCCAATTTCTGGCATCTGTATTGTTGACTAAAAAGCCCGCGATTATCGATTAAACATTCAAAGGATGGTATTTCCCTGTAATAGAATCCACAATCAACGTAAATGGACCCCCTTCGTTTTGCATTCTCTCATTCCCACTAATTACCCAATACGGCCGGTGAAAAAGCTCATTATGTTTCATCGAATATCCGGGGCGGACACCACCTTAATTTTTTTGACATCATCCGAAATAGAAACTCAATTGCTAATTTTTGGGTTTGTTCCTCATTTAATCCCGCTAGGACAAGGAACCTCTCCCTACGCCCCTCTCAACTACGAAACTGATTCCTGTGCAGCATTATCTTGCTTTGCAGATTTCCGCTTTTCATTTTCCGAAATAATATAGGCACAAGCCGCATCTCCGGTGATGTTAACTGATGTACGTAACATATCCAGTAGGCGATCAATTCCGATAATAAGCGCAATCCCTTCAACAGGCAGGCCAACCTGCTGTAATACCATTGCGAGCATAGCGGGCTTGAACCCAATCGTCTCAAAACACGAACAAATCAATATTTGCGGGGGCATTTGATGTTTTTGACTACGTGTTTGACTACGTTTAATTATAATTCTTGAACACTTAAACCTTTAAACGCTCGTCCTAATGCTATTTCACCGATTTGTTTAATTGTGTTCCTTCCATCATTCATCGTATAGAATTTAACCCCTTTAATTTTTACATCTTCTGTTTCATCCTCAAACATGATTTCAGCTTCATGTTCATTTCGGCTTTCAGAGCCTACCTAACGCTATCCAAGGCTTGATTAGCCATACGGACAACGTGAAATTTATATACAACCACTTTAGCTTGTGGAAGAACGGTATATACTGCATCTTTATAAGGTTTCCACATATCCATTGTGACGTATTCAATGTAATGTCTGTCTCCTATCTCTGTAAGGCGTTGAATGACTGTTTCCTTGTTACGATTAGGCTTAATATCGAAAATGGTTCTACGCTCTACGTTGGTCAATACAAGACGAGGTTTACGGATGATATATATTTCATCAATCCCAAGCCATTTAGGAGTCTCAAATTGGTATTGTCGTGGGCAAATCCATGATTAGTTGCTTTCGTGAGTCATGTTTGTAAAGTTTGTCAAATCCACATTCTGGACAACGTTCGGGTGGATCTATTGCTTCCACTTTAAACATCATATCGGTTTCATTTTCCTGCGATGGTTCAATTGCTTTAAGGTCTGGTAGAAATAATAGATCCGTCATTTTGTTTGTCCTTTTCTGTCCTTTAGTCGTACATAGTCACAATTATTCCATCCATATTGTCACCCGAAATCTTATACTCTTGATTTTTCGGTATATGAATAGTCATGTTTTCGGAAAACGAATGATAAGAAACGGTATATTTTTTACCATCAAATTCAGCAGTAACTTTCTTTTTCTCTTTGAGATAATCCAAATACTCTTCTAAAACAAAATTCTTTTCCTTCATAATCACGCTATGAGGTAAACCAACATAGCGAATATGCCAAGGTTCGTATTGAATTCCCGTAATGTCCGTTTTATCCTCTGGATAACGTAAAATGAATCCGTATTTCCAAGCATTTTTTTCTATCCATTCTCCTTCAGGTGCTTTATCCATCGTCGTTTGAGTAGTTCCTACATCAAGCGCTAACCCCATATTATGTTCGCTATATCCGGCAGGCAAAGCAGCATCAGGGCCCAATTCTTCATAAAGTTTCCTTTGCTCATCTAAGGTTCGATAGCCACTAGTAATCCAAAAATTATCAACTCCCTCTTTTTCTGCGGCAGCAATCATTTCCGAAAATTCATGTGCTATATCCTCTGACAAATAAATATTGTTATATAACAATCCATATCCCTTCACCAATTCATTGTGTGTAAAAAGGTTCACGACATCTGTTTTAACACCTTCTTGGCGAACAGGATATTCACTATTGACCAAAAGCAGATTACCTTGATAGATTTGTTCTTCTGTAATCTTTATTGTTTGGATATTATCAAAATCCTCTCCTTTATCATTTTCCTGTTGAATATCTTCTCGTACTTCTACTTTTGGTTCAAAAAAAGAGCCATTAATTATGAAAACAAAACACAAGCCCACTATAAATAAAATTAAAAATCCCCACTTCTTCATTTTTAGCTTCCTCCTAATTCTTCCTTGTTTAAAAGAATAGCTAAAACTTTTTAAAAAAAGAGTGGGGTAAATCTTAAATTTTTCTTAAATCAAGTATTTGAATTTATTCCATCTCCATTATTTCTTAATGTTTGACTTCCCTTTGGTAAACGGACTTCAAAAACTGTCTGAGTTACACTACTTTCAACAGTAATTGAACCGTTGTGTTGCTCCACAATATTCTTCGCAATAAACAATCCAAGACCAGCGCTATTTTTGTTTTGAGTTCTTGCTTTGTCTCCAGTATAGAGCATATCAAATAGATGCGGGAGGTCCTCCGGAGGAATACGATCACCATAATTCACAACTTGTACAACAACTTCCTCCGACTCAATAAAGCCGTTAATGTCTACAAACTGACCGTCGTAACCATACCGAGTCGCATTCATCAAAAGATTTTCAAACACACGTGCTAAAAGCTCTCCGTCACCGATAATAGGTAAGTAGGGAGGCAAGTTCATTCGAGCGGTCAAATTATTTTTCGTGAAGACAGGATATAATTCTTCTTTCAATTGATGAAGGAGGTCACTTAAATTAATGTACTTTTGTTCAATTGGCAACATGCCATAGTTCATTCTCGTTATTTCGAATAATTCATCAATTAGACTTTCTAAACGTTGAGATTTAGTAAAAGCAATTGTCAAAAAATGTTTGACTTGTTCCTCCGTCAAATTCTCATCATTAAGGATTAAATCTAAATAACCTAATACGGAGGTGAGCGGTGTACGCAGATCATGAGCTAAATTTACGACTAACTGATTTTTACTGCTTTCCGAAAATTCCCCTTTTTCAATGGCCTGTTTCAATATTTCACTAGCCAAATTAATATCTTGCGCAATATCCCTAAATTCGTCATTTGAATGAATTTCAACACGGTGACTAAAGTTGCCATTAGCGAGATGATGAATTCCGTTTGAAATCTTATTAAAGTAGGTCAAATAGCGCCTAGTGAGTAAAAAGAAGAACAATATCGAAAGTGGGATAAAAATTAGTAAAAAAAAGTTAATGTCCCCAATTTGTCTAATGATTTGGCGAAAATGGGCTAACGGACTTTCATAATCAACTACAGTGTAATAAAAAAATTGAAGGACTTTATAAATGATATACGTGATTGTACCCGAGAGAAACATACTTAAGCCAAATGTTATAATCATTTTTGCACGAAAACTTCTTGAGAATTTAGCCATTGAATGTATACCCAACGCCCCACACAGTTTTAATCCATTTGTTTGTTCGTTTATTTTCTCTAAGCTTTTTCCTTATTGTACGAACATGGACCATAACGGTATTACCGCCCTCAAAGTATGCTTCGCCCCACACCTGCTGAAAAATATCTTCTACACTGTAAACCTTCTTTGGATGACTAGCCAGTAAATACAAAATATCAAACTCCTTTGGTGTCAGCTCAATGTTTTCACCATATAGAGTAACCGTGCGTTGATCAAGGGAAATCACTAGTCCACCAAATTCCAAGTTCGTATTATTATCATTTTGGGGATGATTCAGCTTTATAAAGCGCCGTAACTGAGCATTTACCCGAGCAACCAATTCAATAGGGGTGAAAGGTTTCGTTATATAATCATCAGCTCCAATTACAAGCCCTTGTACTTTATCAAAATCAGAAGTTTTGGCACTTACAAAAATGATAGGCATATTATATTGTTCGCGAATACGACGAGTTACCTCATATCCATCCATTTTCGGCATCATAATATCCAAAATCAGCAACTCAAATGCCTGATTCTCCACAACACGAACTGCCTCTTGTCCATCTGATACTTTAACAACATGGTACCCTTCTTTTTCTAAATGGAACGCAATAAGATCAGCAATTTCCTCATCATCTTCAGCAATTAATATCGAAATATCTCTCATCTTCCCACTCCTAAATAAACAAAGCTTTTTTAACTAAATTTCCCGTTATCATAATTACAATTCTTAACAATATCATTGAAAATACCGTATTTTCCTTTATTGTGCTACTCCACAATCTGGTCTGGTCGTTGAAAAAAAGCTAATGGCGCTAAAATTGTTCCATCTCGGCATTGTCTACTTCAGATAAAGTAGGCTTTGATGGTCTGTTTCCATTATCCAATTTTACTTTTCCTGCATCATCCGCTAATCTGCATAACTCTGATTCAAGATATTGTATTTGTGTTTTCGTGATATAATCATCTTTTGAAGTAAAAACAATGGCTTCATCCCAAAATTCTTTTTGTTTTCCTCCCAGAGAGTGTGACTTTAATCGTTCCCCGACGATTTCGCCTTCTCCTATATAAACCGTTGTTTCTTCCGGTGTTGCGATATCATTTCCAATCAATAAATAACATCCTGCTTTTCGTGATTCTTCTCTTAGTAAAAACTCTTTTAGTTTTGATCTAGGAAAGATGGTCGTGTATATCGTCATATTGGAGATTTCTACCGTTCTAAGCCCATTCGGATTCCCATCGACTAAAAACAAACGTATTAATTTCCCTGACACCTCAATCACTCCAATATGTTTAAAACATTTAAACTTGAATTACGGGAGTGTTTATTGACTTCGTTTATTTATAACTCTTGAACACTCAAACCTTTAAACGCCCGTCCTAATGCGATTTCCCCGATTTGATTCATTGTATTTCTTCCATCATTCATCGTATAAAATTTAACCCCTTTAATTTTTACATCTTCTGTTTCATCTTCAAACATGATTTCAGCTTCATGTTCGTTAAGATAGAGCAGTAAGTCCTCTTTCCACTGTTCCTCTTCCATATCCCTTCCTTTTGGTTCAATAAATATTTGGACGATGAAATCGGCATTTTTTAAGTACAGAATAAAGTCTGGTTGAAATCCTTCTAATCGTATCTCATTATGATCATATCCAAATTGATGTAATTTTAACTTGTGATTTTTTGCCGATTCACGATGCATATTTTCGTCCATTCTGATGAGATACACGTCTGAATACTGTTCTTTAAACTCATTCACTCGTTCGCCGATTCGATCGATTAACTGTTTTTCCGTTTGGTTAATAATAGCTGAATCATAAACAAAATAATCTTCTTTAATTTCAAACCGCTGTACTTTTTGTGGGTTTGTATCCATTAAGATTCTTGACGTATCGTAATTAGGAACTCGTTTTCGATAGTTCGTGATATACTCCTTGATTGGATAGCCGATAAATTTATTCGTGCCACGACGTTTGTTATAGCCTGCTTTAATTTTTTTTGCCACATCCATGAAGTATGCTTCTAGTATCTTAAGTTTTTCATTCGGTCGAAGATCATCTTTTGTCATCGAACGTGGAACGATGGCATAAACCGTTCGATTGTACAGATTTAACCAATTTTCACCTAAAAATTGTTCTCTTGATTTGAGTAAAGGGATGTATTTTTTCAAATTATGAAAGTGATAGAATGAGATACGATTCATCACTTTATTGACATAACGTTTATCAAATTCAACGGCAACATGATGGGTATTCGTCACATCGCCTGTTACCTCACGATCTTTATAATCTAATTCTTGAGAAGAGAAAAGATAAGGAATCATAATATCTTTTTTGTTATCTACGCCATACTTTTCCAGCGAATCATAATAATCATCACTCACTTCAACGGTTTCGTTATAATATATTTTCCCGTATTTCCATACATCCGTTTGTTTAAAACTTCTTTTTACTTTTACATCTAGTAAAGGATTTTTTTCATCTGTGCCTGTCGGTAAATTCATTTCATTTAACGACTCGACTAAGTTTTTCAAGTATTGTGGTTCGTTAATGGTATGATAGTGAATTGTTTCCAAGATCAGGCTATCCTTACTGTCATCTTCAAATCGCCTTTTATAAGATCTTTCACCATTTAAAAGAAACGGATAATATCTTGCACCTCGACCGATTAATTGAGCCTCCGACATCGTTGTGGCTTTCGTGCCTTTCACTTTTGGATCATCACTGAGCCGAACGATATCGTACAGATTCAGTACGTCCCATCCTTCGGTCAGTTTAGCCACGGCAAAGATAACGCGATATAAGTTCGTCGGACTTTCCAAGCTATTTAACGCATCGTATTGACCTTTTTCAAGTAACCCTGTTCGATCGGTATCATTTGCATTAATAATCCGGGTAGGCGCAAATTCCCTTTTAATTTCACGAACAATTTCTGTTAACCGGTCATCAAGTTCTCGATAATATTGATGAGCGAAAGCTAACGTTTCACTGTCCTGTTCCATTGCAATTTGTTCTTGTCTTGCTAAAAACTCTCTCAATGAATCGGCTGTCAATGCCTCAATCATCTCATTGAATTTTTCATTCGCTTCGTTTGAGGCATCGATTCGCTGTGATTTAAACATAATAACAGGTTTCATGTATGTACCGTATTGTTCAAGCGCATATCTTCTTCGATACTCGCTTAATAACACGACATTTAACATGTTTTCAATATCCGTATTGCTCGATTGAATTCGTTTGACGTTTTTTGAATATTTATCTTGAATAAACCGATCCAGCGCATAACGAAAGATCACTTTATCTTTATATTTCTCGTAAATATTTTTATTGTCCAAGTCAATCGTCGCTGTAAATTCTAATAAGAGATTATCTTCTCTTGCATTTAAAATGGTAGAAATTGCCTTTTCCCATGATTGCTCGGTTACTTTTTCCGATTTCGTCGATGCCGAATAATGATGCGCTTCATCTCCTAATATAACGGCTTTATGTTTCGCATAATCTTCTTCCCCCATCGCATTTTCTTTTTGAGTATAAATGTCTGATGCGACACTCTGAACGGTTGCTAACTTTAAATAAATCGTATTCTTACTTTGGTTTTTAGGAAAGGACTGCACTTGCCGTATTTCAATTCTTTCTCCATCGATTTCAATCTGTGGTTTGTATAAATATTTTTCAGAAGCTTTATTCGTTAAGTTATCAATCGTCTTATTTAACACGCCATTTGTATTCACTAAAAATAAAAAGTTTTGATAACCATGTTCTTGGAATAAATATAAGATTAATCCTGCCATCAAATCCGTTTTCCCACTGCCTGTTGCCATATTAAACAAGACGTGGTTGATACGTCGATAACGAAACGCTTCACTCACTTGTGAGTAATGAAAAAATCGTAGTGCAGCCCTTTGGTAGTATCTGAATGTGTGTACCATGTTTTCAGCAATGTAGTCTGGTGTAGACCACATACCTTCTTCGTTAAATAAACTCTGATCAAGGTCGGTTAATTCATCATATAAAGGCAAGGGTAACTGTTTTCTTTTTTTTTGTTTTGACATGATTATTTCCCACCCTCTTCATAAAAACTTTTATTAAATGAATAATCATTGTCACTAATTAAATCGCGAACATCTTCGTCATCGATTTCGGAATAATTATAATACAGCTGGTTTTTGTCGATGATTTTGATTAACGTTCGTTTTTGGTCGTCTAACGATAGTTCGTGTAACGTATCTTTTACTTTTTCCAAATCAACTCTAAAATCAATTTCCGCTTCTTCCAACATAAATTCAAACACTTTTCGTAATTCAACTTGGTTTTTGGCCTCTCTAATTGCCTTTAAGAACCCACGGTTTTTTTCCATTAGTTCTACATAGACAAAGCTTCCGCCACCTTGCCAGTTAACATCATCGGATATTCCACCTTGGTCCCCTTCAATTACTCTCTTTAATCGCGGTATTGATATAGTATTTATATAATCCATCTGTTCAATACCAATATATTTTCGATTCATTTTATGAGCAACTGCTGGGGTAGTTCCTGATCCCATTTGGAAATCTAATACTATATCCCCTTCATTAGATGATGCTTCAATTATTCTTTTTATTAATTTTTCTGGTTTCTGTGTTGGAAAGTTTACTCTTTCTTCAGCATTAACAACCGTTTGGAAACTAGCCCAAGTTTCGGCTAAAAAGCCTAGAAATCCCGCTGTGTCGGGATTTCTAATTTTATTTTGGTCACTACAACC
>NZ_JAROCA010000086.1 GCF_030732005.1 Tigheibacillus jepli
AAGAGCAATAGATCATTGATATCCCAAGGGTTAATCCCTTGTTTATCAACTATATTTATTTTAGTACGAGGAGGAAAAGAAAAGTACAAGGAATATGAGTGAACAATGATATTCAGCAATAGGTAAATTGCTTCCACGCAAAGTATCTGTGTTAAAAATGTTTTCCTTGTTGCGTGCCGAAAAAAATCCCATCATAATGATTGCAACATAAATCGATATATGTTAATGTGTTCATATAATACTAATACATCCAATTAGGAACCATAATTGTCCGAAATGCTGCAAGGAGGTAGGGAATAAATTGGAGGATTTTGAAAATAACCATGCTCAAGACCTGGACAGCGAGACAATATTTATCGTGTCACAGACTTTTAAAGCGCTGGGTGATCCTACAAGAATCCGAATTCTTAATTTGCTCTTTACAAAAGAGTGTTCGGTAAACGAAATTGCAGAAACGTTGGATATCCGGCAATCGACTGTATCTCATCAATTGCGATTTCTGAAAAATTTGCGGCTTGTGAAATACCGCCGCGAGGGAACATCACTTTATTATTCCCACGATGACGAACATGTCATGCTAATTTTGAAACAAATGATAGACCATGCTTGTCACAGTTAGTACCAGTCATTTACTATTTTAGATAAGTAGTAAATGGCACTTCGCATATTATTATATGCATATGTATCAATATAAACATATTGGAGGTTTTTAACATGGGACATGATCACCACGGACATGACCATACACATGGTGCAAACAAAAAGGCTTTAATGATCAGTTTCTTTATTATTGCCGGGTATATGATTATTGAGGTAGTCGGTGGTTTTTTAACAAATAGCCTTGCGCTTCTTTCGGATGCGGGACATATGTTGAGTGACGCCATTTCTCTCGGTGTAGGTGTATTGGCATTTACATTTGGAGAAAAGGTGGCTAACTACAGTAAAACTTATGGGTATAAACGTTTTGAAATACTGGCTGCTGTATTCAACGGGGCTGCACTTATATTGATCTCGATTTACATTTTTTATGAAGCTTTTCAACGAATTGCAAACTCGCCTGAAGTAGCCTCAACCGGGATGTTAACCATTGCTGTCATCGGATTATTGGTAAATATTCTGGTTGCATGGATGTTGATGCGTGGCGGGGATACAAAGGAAAATTTAAATTTACGGGCAGCCTTTCTCCACGTGTTAGGTGATTTACTAGGATCTGTCGGCGCAATTGTTGCGGCATTGTTAATCATGCTTTTCGGTTGGACTTGGGCTGACCCGCTGGCAAGTATCATTGTGGCTATACTTGTATTAATAAGTGGATGGAGAGTTACCAAAGATGCTATTCACGTTTTGATGGAAGGGACACCTGCCAATGTGAACATAAATGATGTCATTAAAACGATGAAGGGTGTAAAAGGGGTAGTAGGTATTCATGATTTGCACGTGTGGAGTATTACCAGCGGGCAAAATGCACTTTCCTGTCACATCATTGTTGACGGCAGTTTGACGGTGGAAAAAAGCCAAATATTACTTCGTACAATAGAGCATGAATTGGAACATAAAGGCATTGGCCATGTTACCATTCAGGTCGAAACCGAAAAACATCCACACAAAAATACGCTGATGTGTCGAACGGAATATGCCTTGGAGGGAGATCATCACGGACATAGTCATTAAAATGTGAAAAGGATGTATTTTACGAAATGGTTTTTGGTTTTATGTGATGTCAGTTTAGAATATCTTAAGCGGGTGAGCCATGTATAATCTTATGGTTTCCCAAGGGACAGCAAAAAATGATTCCATCCCATGGGAAACATTGGGGCGTAAAGTTAATAGGAACCTTGGATCACGAGTCCGGTGAGATTCTCTGTATTGAAAGAGAACGGTATGATGACCAACCTGCAATTGATGTTTCTACCGCCATACATCCACAGTTAAATCTCATTGAAGGCCTGTGGGGATGGCTAAAAAATCAGTAATCTATAATGTTTTTTATTCGTCAGTTGATGAAATAAAGCAAGCCGTTCAGACCTTTTTGTCGGAAATTAGTAAAACACCGTGAAAGCTATCGTTAAACGCCATTGCAATAAGATGTAAATGTTAAATTCCTTTTATATATTTAGGTGAAGTGTTGTTACCATCGTTTAAAAAATGTTCTAAAAATGCTACAACTTTTTTTGTTTCACGGTTTTTCTTCCTAAATATAACGTAAATTGTTCTTTTTGGAATTGAACGAGTTGCTTCCAAGGGTACTGGTTGTAAACGTTTGTCTTTAATATACCTTTCAGCGATACTGTCGAGTAAAAAACCCACTCCTTCCCCTTGCAATAACAGTCGAGTTGCGATTCCAGTATGATCTACTCGAATCGCAGCTGCATCATGACTGCCGACCTCCTGCTTGAACCATTCCTCAAAAGGCGACCCCCAGTTAAAGTGAATAAATGGCAATTGAAGCAGTTTTCCGACTGAAATATCTCCAAGTTGTTTTACTAATGACGGCGTCCCAACAAGCTGTAAGGATTCATCTCTTATAGGGATAACTTCAATTGATGTGGCTTTAGGGGGGATATAGACCAGACCTATATCAACTGTTCCATTTTGGATCCTTTGGGAAATGTGATCCGAGTGATCTGTAACCAATCGAATTGCTGTTTTTTTATATTGTTTACGAAATTGGTTAACTCTGTTGAACAATGAACTGTCCCATATGGAATTCAAGCTGCCGACTACCAGGCGGTCTTCAAAATCAGGCTGAAGCCTCGCGGTAGTTAATCCACTTTGCATGACCTCCATTACTTGTTCCACATACGGAAGTAAAGATTTTCCCGCTGGTGTAATATCCACACTTCTTGTTTTTCTTTTAAACAATTCCTTTCCAACATGCTGCTCCAGCATTTTAATTCTAGCAGTTATAGTTGATTGAACAACATTTAATTTTTCAGCGGCACGTGTAAAATTTTTCGTCTTGGCGATGGTTAAAAAAGCTTCCAGTTGTTCAAAGTCCATATAGCCCTCCATTAATTAATATTATTGATTAAATTAAACAAAATAATTCGTTTCAATAATAACACATGGTTTGTTATGCTTCCAGCAGGGGGGATATTCATGCACAAACAAACCTATATTATTGCTTTTTGCATATTCATTCTTGCTACAGGCGGTTTTGCAGCTATGCCTTTGTTCGTTGAAATGACCCAAATTCATGGTATATCGCTTGTTCAAGTGGGGTTAATGACAGCGATTTACATATTAGCACAAAAGGTGACTCCATTATTATTTGGTCCGTTGGGGGACCAAATTGGTCACAAAAAAATGGCATGTCTTGGCGAATTTGTAAGGGGAATCGGATTTATCGGATTAGCATTTGTGAGTCCATATTTCTTACTGTTGGTATTTACGGCTTTGGCCGGAATAGGGGGAGGTATTGCTGGACCATCACTTAAAGCCTTCATAATGTTAAGTGTTAAAGAAAGATATCGGCCAATGGTTTCCTCCCTTCGTGCTACAGCTTCAAATGCAGCAGTCGTTGTTGGTCCAACATTGGCAGGGGTTGCTATATTTTTTAACTATATCAAGGGGATATTTATAATTGCAGGCGTTTGTTATTTAATCGGTGTCTGTCTTATTTTATTTTTTACCAAGGCATCTGCCGGCTCAACAGCTAATTCAAAAACTTTCTCACTATCTGTTTATAAAGAGATTGGACAAAATAAAAGGTTTATAAATCTTTTGATTTATATGTTCCTGACTTGGTTTCTTTATGCCCAATTATTTATCACTATCCCAGATTACGCCAGGTTATTTACCAATCATGTTGAGCAGGTGTTTTTAATAAACGGCATGATGGGTATTCTTTTACAATATCCAACGGGGGTTGTCATGAGTAAAGTTAATAACCCAAATGTTTTCCTGACATTAGGCACGATATTGTTTCCTTTTTCTTTTTTTATCCTTGGGTTTATTCAAGGGCAGTTTGGACTTTATATTGGTATTATTTTATTCACATTAGGAGAACTTTTTATGTTCCCAACGGTGGAGGCTATGGTAGCCGACTTTTCATCAGACAAAAGTATGGCAGCCTATTTTGGAGTAAGCAGTCTTGGCGATGGCTTGGGCCGGCCAGCAGGAAGTTTTCTTGGTAGCATTTTATTTGGCATGGTACCTTCTTATTCTTTCGGTTGGTACGTATTCTCTTTTGTTGGTTTTGGGTTATTCCTATATTATTTCATATTTTTAAGGGTAATTTTCTTTAGGGCTTATACATCCACCGCGGATAAGGTATTTATTGAATCATAATTATATAGTCTGGACAAAAGAAAAACATCCTGTTATAAACTAAGGCTTACCTAAAGATAAAAAGTTGGAGTAAAACGATCCGGAAATCATTTCTGCATGCATGGCGGCCATCATGGCGCATCATGAAGAAAAAGGAATAAAACTTTTTACTTTACAATACCTAACAGGGGTATGGTAATTTAGAGAGGGATAAAAACCGAGGAGGAGATTTAATGACAAATAAAACACTTAACGTACAAGGCATGTCATGCAGGCATTGCAAAATGTCGGTTGAAGGTGCATGGAGAAAAACCGGAACCATATTTAGGAGCCTTAGGCCATGTGGTCATTGTAGATGAGGATGTAAAGCAGTATATTCATGTCCATCCGGCTTCAGCCGATACAACCACTTTTAATGCACATTTTTCCAAGCCTGGTATGTATAAAATCTGGGTCGAATTTAAGTTTGCTGATGGCGTACACGCTTACTCTTTTGTATTAGAAGTAAAATAATAAGCGAAAGGTCATTATACGAGGAGGTGGAGTTAGAGATGAAAAACTATCGCCTTGAAGTTTACACCAGACCTACTTGCTCTGATTGCCAAGATTTGAAGGAATTTTTGCATAGCCATCATATTCATCACAAAGAATACGATTTAGCAAAACAACCGGCAAAAGAAAAAGAACTGATAAAAATAACGGGGAGCAGAGTCGTACCGGCACTGGTGTTTTCTCGGTCTTCTCTGTTGAGAAAACCAAAAAGCTTGATAGGATTTGAAAGGAATAAGGATGAAATAAAGAAGCTATTAAAAGTAGACTAGTTAAAATAATAAAAGCTGTATATTGAGGAGTTTTTTTAAAATAGAATCATACTCTCCCCGAGTACAGTACTTGCAGCAGGTTTTACAGTTTTCTTCGTTTGCTGGAGCAATGGATTGCTGCCTGTGCCTATATTTATGGCACTGTTGATGAAATTTGTAGCGGAAAAAGTGATGAATGAATTCGGTATTAAAAAGACCATGGTGACAGGATTCATCTTTCTTGGGGCAGGCTCTGTTTTATTTTCACAAACAGCTACAGTAGATGGGAACTATTGGACCAATGTGTTGCTGGCTGCATTAATAGCATCTATCGGTAATGCGCTTGCTTATTTATCTGCCACAACGGCGTCTGTGTCAGCAGTCGAATCAGAAAGGTCAGGTATTGCATCCGGTTTATACAATGCCTTTTATCAAATTGGATCGGCATTCGGTTTGGCTGTAATCATCGCTATCGCAGGCGCAACAACCGCCTCCAGTACAGCCGGATCTCTGGTAGTTGCACTTAAAGAAGGTTTTCAACAAGGATTTTTCTGGGGCGGTATCATCGCATTTGTCGGTGCTGTATTGGCATTTCTATTTACCCGCTCATCAAAGCAGGAAAAATCGAACCGGTAAAAAAAACGGAATGGCCTTATGCCTACCTTCCTGCCAAAAAGGAATGTTTTCAGTTGACACAAATACCTTTAGGGGGTATAGTATAAGTATAAAAGATAAGGAAGTGATTCATTTGGATAAATTCTTACATGATCACCCGAGTAAACCAAGAACACAAGATGAAAAGCAAAAAGTCATTAACCGTTTAAAAAGAATTGAAGGCCAAGTTCGTGGCATACAGAAGATGGTGGAAGATGATCGGTACTGTGTAGATATTTTGGTACAAATCAGCGCCATTCAATCTGCTCTAAAAAATGTAGGTTTCGCAGTTACTGAACGGCATATCAACCATTGTGTCAGTGATGCAATCAGACAAGGTGAAGGTAAAGAAACGATTGCGGAATTAATGGATGTGTTGAAACAGTTTTCCAAGTAAGGAGGGATACTATGAGTGAGACAAATCATGCCACAATCGGGATAACAGGAATGACATGTGCCGCATGTTCCAGCCGCATTGAAAAAACATTAAATAGAATGGACGGTGTAAAAGCACAAGTTAATTTGACGACGGAAAAGGCAACCGTAGACTATGATTCCGAAAAAACGTCCCTAGAAGATATAACAAATAAAATTGAAAATGTCGGTTACGGCGTTTTAATGGAAAAAGCGGAACTGGATGTCTTTGGTATGACATGTGCTGCGTGTTCGAGCCGTATTGAAAAAGTATTGAACAAGCAAGAAGGGGTAAAGCACGCAACGGTAAACTTGACAACCGAAACGGCTGCCATAGAATATAACCCCGGGTTGGTCGATCTGAAAGCATTGATCGAGAAAATCAAAAATATCGGTTATGACGCAAAACCAAAAGCGGAAGCAGCAGAAAAGCAAACTCATAAAGAAAAAGAACTGCAACACAAGCGGACGAAGCTGATCATTTCTGCCGTGCTTGCCGCGCCATTGGTATTAACGATGCTCGTTCATTTATTTGGTATGAATCTGCCGGCAATATTCATGAATCCGTGGTTCCAATTTGCTCTGGCAACGCCCGTTCAATTTATCATCGGCTGGCAATTTTATGTTGGCGCCTATAAGAACCTTCGCAATGGTGGAGCGAACATGGATGTGCTTGTCGCATTAGGTACAAGTGCTGCTTATTTCTATAGTTTGTATGAAGCATTCAAGACCATTGGCAATCCAGCGTACGAACCGCATCTATACTTTGAAACAAGTGCTGTATTGATCACACTGATTTTATTTGGCAAGTATTTGGAAGCAAAGGCAAAAAGCCAGACAACAAATGCACTATCCTCTTTGCTTAACTTACAGGCAAAAGAAGCTCGCGTGATAAGAAATGGCGAGGAAACAATGATTCCTGTTGAGGAAGTCGTTGTCGGTGACAGGCTAGTTGTAAAGCCAGGAGAGAAAATACCTGTGGATGGTATGGTTGTAAAGGGAAGAACTTCTGTCGATGAATCGATGATTACAGGTGAATCGATTCCAATAGAAAAGGAAGTAGATGCAGCTGTTATCGGTTCGACGATAAACAAAAATGGTTCGATTGAAATGGAAGCGACAAAAGTAGGCAAAGATACAGCCCTTGCATCGATTGTTAAAGTTGTAGAGGAAGCACAAGGATCGAAAGCACCAATCCAGCGATTAGCGGATGTTATTTCCGGCTATTTCGTACCGATTGTGGTAGGCATTGCGATTCTGACATTTATCATCTGGATTGCTTTTGTAGCACCTGGTCAATTTGAACCAGCCTTGGTTGCAGCGATTGCTGTACTTGTTATAGCCTGCCCATGTGCGTTAGGGCTTGCCACACCTACTTCTATTATGGTAGGAACAGGACGGGCTGCTGAAAATGGCATCTTGTTTAAAGGTGGGGAGCACCTGGAAAGAACGCATCAGTTAAATGCAATTGTACTTGATAAAACGGGAACCATTACAAAAGGAAAACCGGAAGTAACGGACTTTTCCGGTGATGAAGAAACATTGCAATTGTTAGCTAGTGCGGAAAAAGGATCGGAACATCCACTTGCCGGGGCAATTGTGGCATACGCAACAGAAAATGAAATTGATTTTGTGGAAGTGGATAATTTTGATGCGATACCAGGCCGTGGTATTGAAGCAAAGGTTTCCGGAAAGCAAGTTTTAGTTGGCAATCGGAAATTAATGCAAGATCACCAAGTCGATGTCGGTGGTGCGGAACAAGCATTGATCGATTTTGAAGTTGAAGGAAAAACAGCCATGTTAATTGCCATTGATGGCATATATCGCGGAATTGTCGCGGTTGCAGATACCATTAAGGAAACGGCACCACAAGCGATTAAAGAGCTGCAAGATCAAGGCTTGGAAGTGATCATGCTGACAGGCGATAACGAAAGAACAGCGCAAGCCATTGCAAAACAAGTCGGAATCGACCATGTGATTGCGCAAGTGTTACCTGAAGAAAAAGCGGATAAAGTCAAGGAAATTCAAGAAAAGGGTAAAAAAGTAGCGATGGTTGGTGACGGGGTGAACGACGCCCCCGCACTGGTCACTGCAGATATTGGAATTGCCATTGGAACCGGTACAGAAGTGGCAATTGAAGCGGCGGATGTTACAATTCTTGGTGGAGAGTTATTGCTCATACCGAAAGCAATCAAAATCAGCCATGCAACGATTAAAAATATCCGTCAAAATCTTTTCTGGGCGTTCGGCTACAATACAGCGGGAATCCCGGTTGCGGCAGTCGGACTGCTTGCACCATGGGTTGCCGGTGCAGCAATGGCATTAAGTTCAGTAAGTGTTGTTACTAACTCCCTTCGCTTAAAGAGAGTGAAGATATAATTTTTCCCACAACTTTAAAGGAGGTGAGAAGGTCATGAAGAAAACGTTAAATGTACAAGGCATGTCATGCGGCCACTGCAAAATGTCAGTTGAAGGTGCATTAAACAAATTGGATGGTGTATCATCAGCTGAAGTTAATTTGGAAGCTGGCACTGTAGATGTTACTTTTGATGAAGCAAAAGTAGACGTTGACGCCATGAAAGAGGCGATTGAAGAACAAGGCTATGATGTTGCCTAATATAAGAAGTAGAGAAGCAGGAGGTATTACCTTCTGCTTCTCATTAGGTTGCGAGAAAAACCACAACTGCGTACATTAATAAATTGTAAGAGGTCCACGATGATTCGGGGATTGATGAAAGAAATCACAATATGAAAACCCCAATTTCCATCAACATGAAGTGAAGGAAATTGGGGTTATTTTTCGCCAAAAAAGCGTCTTTTTTGTGTTGTAGCTATAATTACACACCTGAAAAGAGAATCGAATCCCTACCAAAAAGACAACACATATTTTCCTGGTTCCGTAAATATAAGTCCGATTGCAATTGCGATTAGATGAAAATTTGTAACCGCCCTTTTGCAGATGGCCGTTTTTACCATGCACTTTAATGATCGCAACGAGCATAGTGATTACTACCAAGGAAGAGCCATGTTCCATCCATAACCCGGTGGCAAACATGGATGAACGCCCGAACGAAGAAAAAATTGCGTCATTCGGTAGCTCATAAGCCTTATGAACGCCCGAACGAGAAAAAATTTGCGTCATTCGGTAGCTCATAAGCCTTATGAACGCCCGAACGAAGAAAAAAATGCGTCATTCGGTAGCTCATAAGGCCGATGAACGCCAGAACGAGAAAAAATTTGCGTCATTCGGTAGTTCATAAGGCCGATGAACGCCCGAACGAAGAAAAAATTTGCGTCATTCGGTAGCTCATAAGCCTTATGAACGCCCGAACGAAGAAAAAAACGCGTCATTCAGTAGCTCATAAGCCGAATGAACACCCGAACGAGAAAAAATTTGAGTCAAGTCCCAAATCCTGTGTAAATAGTTACAATGTTAACCACGTATGGTGGCAGAAAATACAGCCAAAATTA
>NZ_JAROCA010000087.1 GCF_030732005.1 Tigheibacillus jepli
TAGGTATTTTAATAGTTTTTACCTAGTATCGACAGCTATATGAAATATTAGACTAAACACTAAATAGCGAGGAAGCAGAAAATCCAAACGAAGGGGTTCCAGGTGATGAAGAATCGTACGAAGCATTTGATAGGAAAACAGATCGCTAGACTAATCATACTGGCAATGATTTTTGTACTGCTTTTGCCGGCAAACGTGACTGATGCAAAAACGGCATCCAAAAAAGGACAAGAAAGCAGCATGGAAAAACTGGATACGAGATTGCAAGAAGCATTTAAGAAAAAAGATGTCCAGCGGTATATCGTCATATTGAAAGAACAAGTAGATACAGGAAAAGTGGCGCTACAAGCCAGACAGCGTTCTGCCAATCAATCCCTTTCAGCAGCCAAAACGAAAAAAAACGTTCAGCAAGCAGTTGTTTCCAGCTTGCAAAAGCAGGCAAAGGGAACACAAAAAGGTGTGCTTTCCTACCTAAAGCAAGATAAGCAAAATATCAAAGCATACCAAAGTTTTTTTATTGTTAATGGCGTGGCAGTTACCGGAACGAAAATGGCGGCTCAAAAAATAGCAGCCATGCCGGAAGTGAAAACCATTCTACTTGATGAAAAACAGCATATCATTTCAGATAAAAATGACAAAAACGTTCCCGAAGAAGGCGCTGTTGAATGGAATATCGATCGTGTTGGAGCAACAGATGTATGGAAGAAAGGAATAACCGGTGAAAACGCAGTAGTCGCCAATATTGATAGCGGAGTGGTTGGCGAGCACCCGGCATTAAAGCGGCAGTATCGTGGCTATAATCCGGACGATCCGGAACATCCCTCCAATGAATTCAATTGGCATGACGCAGTTTTTGACCGAAAAAGCCCGGCAGATTCGGATGGGCATGGAACACATACAATGGGAACGATGGTAGGTCGGGATGCAGATGGGCAACATAATATCGGCGTTGCACCTGGAGCCAAATGGATCGCTGCAAGGGCATTTTATGGCGATGAAGGCTATGACTCTTATATTCTGGAAGCCGCCCAGTGGGTATTGGCACCAACAGATGAAAATGGTGAACCGCACCCTGAAAAGGCGCCGGACGTCGTGAACAATTCCTGGGGTGGCAGCCCAATCAACAATGACTGGTTTTTGCCAATGGTCAAAGCTTGGCGGAGTGTTGGCATTATCCCGGTATTTTCCATTGGTAATACGGGTTGGTTTGACGATGCGGACCCAGGTTCAGCATCTGCTCCTGGAAATTATAAGGAAGTTATCGGGGTAGGGGCAACTGACGAAAATGATGCATTGGCAGATTTTTCACTAAGGGGTCCTTCAGAGGATGGCGCGGTGAAACCCGATATTACTGCCCCAGGTGTAAATATCCGCTCCTCCTGGCCAGGCGCAACGTGGGATCAATTTTCATATCGGACTGCAAATGGCACTTCCATGGCAGCACCGCATGTTGCAGCGGCAGTTTCACTGATGAAGCAGGTGGATGATACCCTGACGGTGGAACAGATTGAAGATATTTTAAAGTTGACAGCATTAAGGAAAACAGATGATGCGTATCCGGATATGCCCAATAACGGATATGGATATGGTTTGCTGGATGTAAAAGCTGCTGTCGATGCGGTACAAAAGGGGATTGGCAACATTGATGGACAAATTACAGCAGCAGGTGAGGATAAACATGCACCGACATATAAACATGATGTGCGCAAAGCCCTTTTTATTGGCAGGGACGAAAATTTTTCTATTCAGGTCACAGATGATGTCAGTGTGGACCATGTGACACTGCATATGAAAAAGAAAGGACAAGAGGAGAAAACCTATTCCGCAAAAAGGATAGCTGGTGACCACTTTGATGGAACATACGAAGCAGTGGTTCCGAAAAAAGATGTTGAAGGAGAATCCATTACTTATTGGTGGGTGATGAAGGACTTCAGTGGAAAACAAACAACGAGCGAAATGTACACAGTCCCTGTAAAAGAAGGTGTGTCAGCCGGATACAAGGAAGATTTTGAAGGTTTTCCGGATGGCTGGTATTCCTATGGCACGTATAATTCCTGGGAGTGGGGTGTGCCGGAATATGGTCCAGATAAAGCAGCTTCCGGCAAAAAGGTCATGGGAACCAATCTTCGCGGTCTTTATGCTGCGGATGCCGATATGACCCTTGTTATGCCGCCCGTACTTGTCAGTGACCAGACAACACTTCGATTTAAAAACTGGTATAAATTAGGGTCACTTGGTCAGGATATCGGCACCGTTTTCATATCCAAAGATAATGAGACATGGGAACCACTCTACCAGGTTCGGCTGTCAAATGAACGCTGGCATGAAATCGGAATCGATTTATCCGAATATGCAGGAGAAAAGGTGACGATTGCCTTTCATTTATCAACTGGCAGTGAAAGCGCAGGCTGGTATTTGGATGATGTGGCGCTGGTCGACACGAAGGAAAGTTCCACAAAGACCAAAAAGTTATTTGATCAATCGGCAGAAATAACAACCGCTCCAAAAGCCAAAAAGGATTATCCATACTCGCTTGATCGGACAGGTCGGGAAATAACATCCCGGTCACAGCTTCCCGTACAAGCTACAGTAACAGTAAAAGAAACAGGCTGGCAAGTGAAGACAAATCCGCAAAACGGGAAATTTTCGATTCATCATCCGCCGGGGACATACACATTGCAAATAGACGCATATGGGTATGAACCGGTGAAAAAATCCGTAACGCTTACCGGAAAAGGCACCATATCTCCTGCGATTCAAATGCAAGCACTGCCAAAACAGAAACTCTCCGGTCAGGTAATAAGCAGTTCCGGAAAGAAAATAGCAAACGCGACGATTTTCATTCTGGGAGATGAAAAAAGCAAACCGGTGAAGACAGACAGTAATGGCAACTATGAACTGGATATTTACGAGGGCAAGCACACGATAAAGGTGTATGCAGCGGACTATATCGGAAAAACAGAAACAGTAGAAATAGGTGCCGGAAAAGATCTGAGGCATGATTTTCAGCTTGACCGTTTTGAAAAATCAGTAGTAGATGAGATTAAATATGATAATGGCAGCTACGGAAAAAACCTAGCCTTTGGGAAAAAAGGAAATGGTTTTGCTGTCAGAATGTCACTTGCCGAGGGAAAAGAGATGGTAATGGTTACCGGAGCCAAATTGCAATTCTGGGCAGATCATGTTCCTAAACCGGGCGGAGAGGATATTTTAATAGCAGTTTATGATGCGAAAGGGCCGGATGGTTCACCGGGCAATAAGCTTGCTGGCCCAATCCATGCAAAGGCAAAACGTGATCTATACAGCTGGACACAAGTAGACCTTTCTGATTTGGGTATTGTCGTGGATGGCGATTTTTATATTGCTTATTTGCAGGCAGATAACTACCCATATATACCTGGCTTTGTTTCAGATGGTGATTCGCAACATGCAACTGGTAGGAGTTGGGATTATATAGGTGGGCAGTGGTTTCATGCAAATGAAAGTTACGGTAACTATATGATCCGGGCAGATGTAGCATACGGAGAAGCATCCACGGTTGTTCGACCAGAAATCACCACTCCGGAAGATGGCATGTTTACGAATGAAGAAAACATAACGGTTGAAGGCACGGCTGCACCTGATGCTACAATACAATTGCTAGTAAATGGGGAAGAAGCGATGATGACCGATGCGGATAGTGCAGGTCAATTTTTTGCATCTGTTCCATTGGCAGAAGGTGAAAATGAATTGCTGGCTGTAATGGTTGCAGAAGACGGATTGGAATATCAGTCGGAACCCGTGACTGTCATACTAGATACGAAACGTCCAACCTTGACGATCGATTCGCCACAAGACGGAGACGTTTTAACCAAAAGGAAGGTAATGGTAAAAGGGAAGACAGCAGATGAACATATTCACGAGGTCAAGGTGAACGGAAAGACGGCTGACCTAACAAAGGATGGCAAATATGCTGCGGAAATGATACTGGAAACTGGTGAACAAAACATTGTAGTAACAGCAATCGATCAGGCAGAAAACACCACCACGAAACGTATCACAGTAGTGGTCAACGAAAAAGATGATGACGATGGTGCTCTAAAAATCGAGCATTTGACGCCGGAAGAAGATGTTAATCTGGAAGCAGGTGAAAGTGTGAAAATCGCCTTTGACAGCAAGCCAGGATTGCGGGCGACATTTGCCATTTTCATGCCATTAACGAATGTAAAGGCCACAACCAATGCTGCAGAACTTCCAATGATGGAAACGGAGAATGGTCACTATGTTGGCTACTGGACCGCAACAAAAAATGTACAAACTGAAGGTGCCGTGATTGAGGTGAAGGTTACCGACAGATCCGGTAGACAAGCATACGCAAAAGCCAAGGGAAAACTTTATATTAATGTAAAGTAACCATCAGCAGACACCTCTTTTTCGCAAACGGAGGATGCGGCTATTCCCAAGGCGTATGTCCAACTATCAGGCAGACACCTGTTTTTTCTTAAAGCGGGTGTCTCATTTTTGGTTCGCTCCCAAATGATTGCCACCCATCCAAAAAGGGTACATTAAAAGTGCTAGGGACCTGCACTATTAGAATTGTCATGTGCCTGGCACCATATAGGAGGTTATGCAGGATGAAACTTACCATTGTTAGACATGGACAAAGTGTTTTTAATCAGTCGAATACATTTACCGGCTGGGAGGATGCTGACTTGACAGAGCAAGGCATCGCGGAAGCTATTGAGGCGGGCAAGAGAATCCAGAGGCATGGCTTGCATTTTGATATTGCCTTTACATCGGTACTTACACGGGCAATCAAAACGCTGTATTACATATTGGAAGAAACCAACCAGCTATGGATTCCAGTCGAAAAAAGCTGGCGTTTAAACGAACGCCATTACGGTGCGCTGCAACGGCTAAACAAAGCAGAAACCGCTGAAAAATATGGACAAGAGCAAGTACACCAATGGCGCAGAAGCTTTGATGTCATGCCGCCGCTCTTGAAAGACGATGACAAACGCCAAGCAAAGAAGGAACGACGCTATCAATTATTGGATCAGAAGGCCATACCATCCGGCGAGAATTTGAAAATGACACTGGAACGGGTCACACCGTATTGGATGGACACAATTGCACCACAAATCAAGCAGGGCAAGCATGTGATCATTGCTGCCCACGGCAATAGCATTCGCGCGCTTGTAAAACATCTGGAAAATTTGTCAGATGAGGACATTGTAAACGTGGAAATTCCTACCGGCGTCCCGCTGATATATGAACTGAATGAAAAGCTGGAGCCAACAAACAAATATTTTTTGGAAAATGAACAAGGCTGAGCATTTTAGTGCATGTCGTTTTCTTTGCAACAAGCACTGCCGAATTTTAGAAAAAGCATCCCTTGCATTTCTTTGTGCAAGGGATGTGCTTGTTGATAAGTAACAAAAGTAGTTTATGTGAAGGAACGACAAAATGAGGTAGAAATACGTTGGAAAAGTTGTTCATAGAGTGAATGAACGACAAAATGAACTAGAAAAGTGTGAGAAAAGTAGTTCATCGGGCGAATGACCGACAAAACGAGCCAGAAATGCGCGGGAAAAGTCGTTCACCGGTTTAATGAACGACAAAATGAGTTAGAAAAGCGTGCAAAAAGTCGTTCATCGGATGAATGAGCGACAAAATGATTAGAAATGCGTAAGAAAAGTAGTTCATCGGATGAATGAATGACAAAATTAGCTAGAAAAGCCCGAGAAAAGTCTTTCATCAGACAAATGAACGACAAAATAAGGTGGAAATTACGTTAAAAAGCCGTTCAGCCGTTATGCAAATCCATGAAGCATGAAACACTGCAGTCAACCATGATGGTAGGAATGAAAGCATGTCTGTGCGCTACATCTTTCCTCTTTCAGTTTTCATATTCCCCTTTAAGCGGTACCATGGAATTAAAACAACGTAAAAACGAGGGCGACAAATGGACAAAATAGCAGGCAAGACGATGGACGAATGGAAAAAAGCTTTTCCAATCATAGAAAAAATAATTGCAACGGAGGAAGTGTTTTGGGCAAACCCGAAATATTCCGCGTACGACCAAGCGATGAAGCAAATCCAGTTTAATGAAAAAGACATCCGGGATGCAAATGAGCGTCTGCAGCGCTTTGCCCCCTATATCGCAAAAGCATTTCCGGAGACGACAGAAACAAATGGCATCATCGAATCACCAACAGTTCCTATTCCAGCCATGCAACATGATTTGGAGGAAATGTTTGGCCAATCCATCCCCGGTAAACTGTTGTTAAAATGTGACAATTCACTTCCAATCTCCGGTTCGATCAAAGCGCGCGGCGGAATATACGAAGTGCTGAAATATACTGAGGAATTGGCGATAAAACATGGCAAACTATCGACAGATGATGATTATGCCGTCCTTGACAGTGAGGCGTTCCGCAAATTTTATTCCAACTATGAAATTGCGGTTGCTTCGACCGGTAATTTGGGTTTGAGCATCGGCATCATAAGTGCCAAAATGGGATTTCATGTGACCGTACATATGTCTGCAGATGCAAGGCGGTGGAAGAAGGATTTGTTACGGGAAAAAGGTGCTACTGTAATTTGAACACGCGTCCGATTACTCAAAAGCTGTAGAGGAGGGTCGCAGGCAGGCGGAGGAGGCATCAAATTGTTATTTTGTTGATGATGAAAATTCGACAACGCTTTTTCTGGGATATGCGGTGGCGGCATCCAGACTGAAGCAGCAATTGGATGACATGGATGTAAAAGTGGATCGCCAACATCCATTGTTTGTCTACCTTCCGTGCGGTGTCGGCGGCGGTCCAGGCGGAGTGGCTTTCGGTTTGAAGACGATTTTCAAAGATAACGTCCACTGTTTTTTCGCGGAACCAACCCATTCACCATGCATGCTGCTGGGACAAATTACCGAAAAGCATGACGAAATCGCTGTTCAGGATTTCGGGATTGATAACCGAACGGCAGCGGATGGACTCGCTGTCGGCAGGCCCTCGCGTTTTGTCGGTAAAACGCTGGAGGGATTGATCAGTGGGGATTACACCGTGGATGACGATAAATTATTTATCCTGCTGAGCCGATTGGCAGATACGGAAAAAATCTGGCTCGAGCCGTCTGCACTTGCTGGCGTCTACGGTCCTGTTTCCATGCTGAAAAGTGAAGCAGGGCAAAACTATTTAGCAGATCATGGTGTGGAGGCTGCACGGCTGGCTAATACAACCCATATTGCCTGGGCAACGGGCGGTAGTATGGTGCCAGATGAAGTAATGGCAGATTATTACAGACGGGGAGTTCATTTGAAAAAATGATGCATTGCGAGCAACAGTAAGTTAGAATGACAAAATGTTGTCCGGGGTGTGAATAGGCCTATGCGTCACAGTGGATTCAATTTGGTACCTTCTAAAAGCTCATTGTTCAATTTGGATTTGAATTGTTGAAAACAACAAAAGTTCAATTCTCCAGGTTATCATTGGTATAATAAGTCTAAATGAAGCAAGTTACCGCTCATGGGTAAATTAGCTGATATAAGTCATTATTCTTATCATCACCTCTAACAGAATTATGACAGGATGAATAAACTGTGCTATAATGAAATAAGAAAATTTCCTTTAAACGCGGTCCAGAGAGGCCAAAAGGGTCATACGCACGTAGCACATCTTTAATGAGATTGCATTTACATGCCCTTTTGTCCTTTTGGATAAAAGGGCATTTTCCATTGGAAAGGGTTTGTAAGGGTGCTTTTAAACTGGATGGCAATCTACATGATTTTGCGTTGGGCAAGCCTTTGTCTAGTGCAAGTCAGTTTTAAACCGGACGGCAATCAGCTAAGGAGAAGCAGGCCCGCGCGGTTAACCTGTCCAAGTGCGTTTGCGTTTTAGACCGGACGGCAATCTGATCCAAAGTATGCGAAGTTGTTCAATAACCTGATAGCCCCTAGCGTAAAACTGCTAGGGCATGAAGATACGCTTGAACCGCAGTTGCTTGCATGATCACACAAGAAAACTGCTTCACTCAGCACCCCCTTACAAAATTTACCTTTAATCAAAGTCCCGAGAGGCTTGGAAGGAGAGGAACAAGATGGATTATAAGAAAAAGACGGTGGCCGCTTCGGTAACAGGTTTAACGTTAGAGGGCATGGATATCATGTTCATCTCGTTTGCGATGTCGCTGATCGTAGCTGATTTTCATATCGATTTGACGACTGGGGGGTTCATTTCTTCCATCACAAACATTGGGATGTTGGCCGGCGGAATGATTTTCGGCGTGCTGGCGGATCGCTTCGGCAGGGTACGGGTTTTCACATACACCATTTTCCTGTTTGCTATCGGTACAGCATTGACCGGCCTGGCAACGAATATTGAGCAGGTGTATGTGTTCCGGTTTATAGCCGGTCTCGGAGCCGGTGGTGAATACGGAATTGGCATGGCGCTTGTTGCGGAAGCATGGCCGAAAAACAAACAAGGCCGTGCATCCTCATATGTCAGTATCGGCGCGCAGTTCGGTGTAATCATCGCTGCTGTACTCAGTTCAGTGCTCCTTCCAGTTTTTGGCTGGAGAGGACTGTTTTTTGTAGGCGTCTTGCCAGTTATTTTTGCTTATTTCCTTAGAAAAAATTTGAAAGAATCGCCAGCATGGGTCGCCGCACAAAAACAGCAGCCATCCATTCGGAAAAAGGGCAAGTTGATTCAATTGGTAAATTCACCAAAGGTAGCACTTACAACAATTGGCCTGGCCATCATGGCAACCGTGCAAATCGCCGGCTATAACGGCTTGATGATCTGGCTACCAACGATGCTGCAGCAATCCCAAGGACTCTCGGTTTCTAGCTCAGCAATTTGGACAATTAGCACAGCGGTTGGCATGATTGCTGGGATGCTGACATTCGGACGCTTCATCGACCGGTTCGGTTTGAAAATTTCCTATGGTGTGTTTCTCCTGGCCTCAGCCGCAGCAGTGTTTGTATATGCTTACGCACAAGGCAGTGCAGGTGTCTTGATCGGCGGTGCCATTGTCGGGTTTTTCTCCAACGGTATGTTTGCCGGTTACGGTGCGCTGATCAGCCGCTATTATCGCGTAGATATCAGAAGTACCGCAACAAACACCATTTTCAACTTTGGCAGGGCGGTAGGCGGATTGTCTCCCATTTTGGTCGGTTTCATCTTGGAGCATGCCACGATCACATTGGCCATGACCTATCTTGCAGCACTATACTGCATCTCGTTTGTAGTAATGATAAGTTTACACGGAGAAAAAACGGAAGAGACGCAAACAAACGCGGCAAACACGGTATCTGCTTAGCTTCGTTTCATGGCAGCTCCGTTAGTTAGGCTCGGAATCCGGGTGTACATTCGCATATTTTGTGAAATACGCTAAATAGAATGAAAAACCACCCCATGCTACGAACATGGAGCAGGTACAAGAAGGTCGCCCTTCAAAGGGTGTTTGGTAGAAAGGAAAAAATAATCTCTCGAGGCTTGCTAATGAACTGCGCCCTGTCAAGTAGACAGTGAAAAAACAAAAAGTCTATGCCACAGCCTGGTGCCGATATTCCAACGGT
>NZ_JAROCA010000088.1 GCF_030732005.1 Tigheibacillus jepli
TTGATAAATCAATGTTTTGGAACGTCAAAAGGCAGTTTTTGGGGTGTTTTTCTCAAAAACTGCCGAAACTTGGGTTAGGAGCCAATCCATAGTTCCAGGCAATATCATAATGGAATATAAAATCCGGCTTGATTTGCAATTTCCGTATGATATCTTTTATATCCCCATCATTATGCCAATAATACACATCGGCAAATTTTTCAAGTGCGCGGATCATATCTATTTTTGGTTGATGTTTTGGATACTTTCCAAATTGTTTCATTAATACAAGTAATTTTAGCCGCTTCTTCACAATATACCTCCTTCTTAATCAATTTAAAGAAAAGAATGTAAAAAAATAGATGAAACGGAATCACAACCTCCAAACGCGTATATTCTTTGGTAGCACGTCTTTCGGCACAACCCCTTTTAAATCAACCAATAGTCCTGGCTTGTTCTTAAATAATTTCTGCAAATAAGAGAATCCATTTCCTTTAAATACATGATGCGGTACTGCCAGAATGACAATATCAGAAGGCTTAACTTTTTCTAACGGCGTGGTCGGAATTTTTCCGTGTTCAGTATAATGCGGGTCACTTATTTGTGTTTTAATTTTCAGTTCCCTTAGTTTATTAACTATCTCAAGCGCTTTGGAATTTCGTACGTCAGAAACATTTTCTTTAAAAGTGATCCCAAGTACAGTTACACTTAATGTATCAAGTGGTATTTTTTCTGAAATAACCCATTGTAATAATCTTTGCACAATAAATTCAGGCATAGATTCGTTGATTTCGCGAGCTGCATACAAAAACTTTGGCGAATAGCCAGCCTTCTCGGCCTGATAAATCAAGTAATATGGATCTATCCCAATACAATGACCTCCAACAAGGCCGGGGGTGAACGAAAGAAAGTTCCACTTTGTACTTGCCGCCTCCAAAACTTCGTACGTATCAATATTTAACCGATCGAACATCAAGGATAGTTCATTCATAAAAGCAATGTTAATGTCTCGTTGTGTATTCTCGACGACTTTTGCAGCTTCTGCTATTTTGATGGAGGATGCTTGAAATATATACCCCTCTAACACATTTCGATACAATTTATAGATTCCATTTAATGCTGTTTTATTTTGTCCCGCAACTATTTTTGGATTAGTTGTGAACGTATGCACATTATCACCCGGATTAATCCTTTCCGGTGAATACCCGACATAGAACTCCTTACCTGCTTGCAGGCCGCTGTATTTTTCCAACAATGGAATGCATACATCCTCTGTTGCCCCAGGGTAAACCGTAGATTCATATATAACGAAGGTGCCTTTTGTTAAAATACCTGCAACTTGTTTGCTGGCATTCTCAATAAATGATAGATCAGGTTGATATTGTGCTGTGACGGGAGTCGGGACAGCTATAATAATATGGCTGCATGTCCGTAATTTGTCCGTATCGGTTACAAATTGAATAGAGGCCTTCCGTAACGTTTGTGCGCTAAACTGGTTGGTGGAATCTTTATGCCTGCGAAGCTGGTCGATTTTATATTGGTCAATATCAAAACCAATCACAGGGAATTTCCTAGCCATTCCGACTGCAACAGATAGACCAACGTAGCCAAGGCCAACAACTCCAACCCTTTCTTTTGCGGTCATGTTAATTCTCCTTTCTTGGAAGTATACAATTATATATGTCACTTTTTAAAAATTGATTGCGCATCTAACTAGTTTGGAGAGGTTGTCTGGAAGATAGCGAAAAACTGATAGCAGCCGTGCAGCAATTACCGAAAAGTGAATAAATTGGTAGAAAATACAGAAAGGGAAGAAACCTATGATTCCAATTAGTGACCCCAAAAGACAACTAATCGAAATCCAAGATAGCGTGATGTGTGAAATAAAAGAGGTATTTTCAAGCGGACAATACATTTTAGGACCAAATGTTGAAACGTTGGAAAATAAAATTGCCGATAAATTGGGCGTTTCTGAGGCAATTGCTGTAGCCAATGGTACAGATGCATTAGTATTGTCTTTAATGGCATGCAATATTGGGGAAGGAGATGAAGTAATAACCACACCATTTACTTTTTTTGCAACTGCCGAGGCCATCATCCGGGTTGGAGCCACACCAATTTTTGTTGATGTTGAAGAGGAAACCTGCAATATGGACCCGAAACAAATAACAAATAAAATATCTCCTAATACGAAAGCAATTCTACCTGTCCACCTATTTGGCCAGCCTGCTGATATGAATCCCATCATGAAAATAGCTAGAGAAAATAATTTGTATGTAATTGAAGATGCTTGTCAGGCATTTGGAGCTAGTTATGATGGGCATTTGGTTGGAAGTATCGGTGATTTGGCATGTTTTTCTTTTTTTCCAACTAAAAATTTATCAACCATTGGAGACGGTGGCATCATTACCACTTCAAATAAAGCTTTTGCTGATAAAATCAGATCACTTCGCGCACATGGTAGCAGGAAAAAATATTTTCACGATGAGATTGGATACAATAGCAGACTAGATGAAATACATGCTGCCATTTTGCTCCAATGTTTAAATCACATTGATACTTGGAACCAGTGCAGAATAAAATTGGCTTGCCGTTACAATAAAGAACTAAATCATCTACAAAGCATTCACTTGCTGCCAACACCAAAACGTCATCGGCATGTCTACCATTTATACTGCCTTTTTTCACCCCACCGCGAAAAAATCATACGTCATTTAAGGAAATATGACATTGCAACGGCTATTTATTATCCTCTCTGCCTCCACCTACAAAAGGCACTCAGCTTCTTGAACGGCAGGAAAGGTGACTTTCCCAATGCTGAATGTTTATCGGAACAAATTTTTGCAATACCTCTGTTCCCAGGTATGACCAGTTCCGAGCAAGATCATGTCATTTCTGCAATACAGTCATACGAGGATGAAATTCTATGTTGAAGGCAGGATTGATTGGCTGTGGCTATATTTCTGAAAAGCATATCCGGACACTTGCCAAACTTTCCAATGTAAAACTTGTTGCAGTTAGCGACTTGCAAAAAGAGGCAATGAAAAATGCAGTTAAGAATTACCAACTTTTAAAACAAAATCAATCCGCTATTGCTCAGTACACCGATTATCATGATATGTTATGTGACATTGGCATAGACTTCGTTATAGTGGCAGCATATTCAGGAATGCATGCAGCTATTGTGAAAGAAGCCTTGAAAAATCATAAGCATGTTCTTGTGGAAAAACCACTCGCGCTTTCGTTGGCTGATGCCGATGAAATCATCCAAATATCAGAGATGTTGAACAAACAAGTTTTGGTATGCCATCAACTCCGATACCTGCCGATTATCAGCAAGTTAAAGCAAGTCATTGAAAAAAAACAACTGGGAAATCTTCATTTTGCCAGCATATCCATGCGAATCAATCGTTCCGATGATTATTTCGCGAACTCTACTTGGAAAGGAACATGGAAGAAAGATGGGGGTATGCTGATCAATCAAGGTATTCATTTGATTGATCTATTTACCTGGTTAATGGGAAATATAAAAGAAGTTTATGGAGATATCACCAGAAACAGAAAAAATAAAGAAATTGAGGATGTTGCGGCAGGGATTGTAACATTTTCCAATCAAGCCAAGGGTCTGATTGAAGCAAATACCATTACAAAACCGGCTAATCTTGGGTACCAACTAAATATATTTGCAGAAAAAGGAACCATTTCGATTGGGGGAAAAGGGCTGCAAGAAATCATTCATTGCTACGTAGAACAGCACCCCGAATTAGAATCAGAATTACAAAGCAATGCAACAGATGAACATCTTCTCATGTATAAAGATTTTATTGAAGCCATACAAAAAAATCGCCCTCCACTTGTATCAGCAAAAGAAAGCAGGAAAGCATTGGAAACGATCTTCGCTTTATATCATTCAGCTTTAAAAAAACAACCTGTTCCCCTTCCATTATCGGCGTTTTCTACGGAAGAAATGATCACCTGGTCGAAAAAAGGAGATGAATATAATGATTGATTCAACTGTAAAGATAGGTGACAATTGCAAGATTGAAAGTAATGTTGAAATTGGTGCATATTCGGTAATTGAAGAAAATGTTGTGATTGGAAAAGGTTCAGTAATTGGCAATCATGTCATTGTCAAAGCTGATACGGTAATCGGCAAATACACAAACATTCAAGATTTTGTAATCCTTGGTCAGACACCCGCTTCCAATAAAAAAACTGCAAGAAAACCTCCTAAAAATCTATCACCGTTATTTATTGGCAACCGTGCGACAATATGCAGTCATTGTGTCATATATCGCGGAACGATGTTGCTAAATGGCGTTTTCATTGGTAATTTGGCAAGTATACGTGAAAAGGTTTTTGTTGGGGATGATAGTATTATCGGCCGAAATGCAATTGTCGAAAACGATACTACCATTGGTAGCCGCGTTACAATCCAGACAAATGCTTACGTAACCGCAAACATGATTATTGAAGATGATGTGTTCATTGGACCTTGTTTTTCGTCTTCCAATGATAAATATATAGGCAATGACCAGGAAGAATTGCAAGGACCAACCTTATTAAAAGGTGCCAAAATAGGTAACAATGCCTCCTTGCTTCCCGGCATTACTATCGGCGAAAAAGCAGTTATTGGTGCGGGAGCGGTCGTCACAAAAGACGTGCCAGCATTAAAAACGGTTGTCGGTAATCCAGCAAGAGACATCAGAAGATAGGCGAATTTCTTTTGCTTTTCTAAAAAATATATGTTCAACCTGGTAGAATCGCATAGCCACTGGCTAGTGTTGTGAATATAGTGTATTAAGCAAATATAAGTCTTGTACTTGCGTATCCCCCCATTCTACCATAAAAGAATTCATGATTGGCCAGTTTCCCTGCTGGCCTTCTTTTTATTTATATTGGAAGGTACAGATTAAAATAGCCTTAACCGGGAAGAACCACAGCTTACTTTTATACTAATCTACTGTACAAACCACCTACAGGACGTAAAATATGCGAATGTGCATGTACATCTATCTATTCAAAATTGTCATTGCTGTCATATATAAATAGTGTAAAGGAAGTTATCTACTGCCTATCAGGATAGCGGTTGATATGGGAAAAAACTTCCAAAAATATGAATAGGAGGAATTCAATTGTCACAGAGACGAAACTTTCACAATAACTACAAACGTGCGTTACGTGATGTAGAAGATTGTCACTGCAAACATCATAAGGATTTTGAAGACTGTGATGTTTGCAACAGAGAAGAAGGTGAATTGGTAGAACGGGTAGTCTGTTCCAAAAATGTGCAAAGTGTTGCAGAGTTTGCCTTGCCAGCATCTGTCGAGCCGGGGCCAGTACTCGACCTGCTTCTTGGTTTGCTTGCCGGATTGACAAACATTGTCGTGACCCCAAATTATGCAGGTATTCAGCAAGAAATTACCGTTATCAGAGATAAGATTATCGTCTTAGGATTTATTCCAGCAACACTTGATGTGACCGGCACACTATTTGGAATCCTCAACCCACGGATTCCAATCCGTATTTACTTCCAAGAGCATGTAGAGTGTCCAGGAGTTTGCCCAGGAGACCAAATCATTCAATCCACCCCTACTGTTGAAGCAGAACTGCGTCAGCCATTACTTGCAACGGGACCAAATGGCACTTCACTAAATCTGTTCTTGTTCAAAGCAATCGTACGCATGCATGTCACTGCCGTTCGTACAGGAATTGAGCGCAATGGCAAAATCTGCGACCTTGATAACAGACGCTGTACACCGGTCACCGGACCAGTCGAGATTAATTCTCCAGTTAATCTTTCAGCTAACACTACCGCACTATCTACCCCAACCCCACCACCTGCGACATAAATAAAAAAGTAAAATCCTGGCATAATCTGTCAGGATTTTCTTTCTATCAAGATTGCTTCAGCTTATTCAACCACAGAATATAAAATAGAAAGCTCTTATGTTAATTGAAAGATTTTCTGGTGAATCGCATATATTCTATCATGCAGTGCAAATGTCGCTACAAGATTTTTCATTCGACATATACTAAAGTAATCCTGATGGTTCAGGATTCACAACCCATATCCCATATAGAAAGAAGCCAGCATCACTGCTGGCTTCTCCTATGTCCAAATCTAGCTTCAATATTTCCCTATTTTTCCTGCGTTTTTAAAGACAGTTCTATTTGTGATGCAATCGGCATATAATGACATGCCGAAGAAGTGTATAGGAACGCTGGCTTTCTATAGGTTGGACACAGGAAAAACAGGGGGTGAGAAATGTGAAGGTATTGGTTACAGGCGGCGCGGGATTTATTGGATTGCATTGTGTTCGAAAGTTTTTGGAGGAAAATCTGGAGGTTGTCATTGTTGATAATTTATCCAGCAGTTCTCAAGCATGCATACCCGATGAAGTGATTTTTTACAACATAAGTATGGAGACACCTGATTTAAAAATGATCTTTGCGAAGGAACAGCCTGACTATGTTGTCCATTTGGCGGCGCAAATTTCAGTGAAAAAATCACTGGAAGACCCGCTTCGTGATTGCCTGTCAAACATTAACGGCACCTTGAATGTACTGCAAAACTGTATCCACTTTCATATTAAAAAAATTATTTTTGCTTCATCCGCCGCTGTATATGGCGAACCTGGCTATCTCCCAATCGACGAAGCCCATCCGCAGAACCCGCTATCCTTTTATGCGTTATCCAAACAAACTGCAGAAAAATATATACAATTATTTTCAGACCATTTTGATTTGGATTATTGTATCCTGCGCTTCTCCAATGTGTATGGTCCGGGACAAAACGCACATGGTGAAGCAGGTGTCATATCCATATTCCTGAACCAATTATTGCAGCAGAAAAATCCCATTCTGTTTGGCGGTGAACAAACAAGAGATTTTATTTACGTACAGGATGTTGCTAATGCAGTATCGCTGGCATTGCACGCCAAGAAAAATGGCACGTTCAACATCAGTACAAATTCTGAAACCAAAATAATCGAACTCCTCGATCAACTCCAACATGCGTTGAACAGCAGTAACAGTCCGGTTCATCGCCCTTTAAGGGAAGGTGATATTATCCATAGTAGACTTGATAATACATTGGCGATGAAGGAATTGAATTGGAAGGCAAACCATTCGCTGAAACAAGGATTACTGGAAACAATCCGATTCAGTACGAAGGCAAATGCAAGGTAGTTAGATTCCTTCTCCACCACCAGCGTGCAACACGTTTATTTGACATAATAGCCAAATCCCGGGCAATACTATAAGGCACCAGCAACCATTTGAAGGAGATGAACCCATGACCGATTTTTGTCCGATCATATTACCCGAGAACCCGACGCCAAAAATGCAGCAGGATTGCCATGATTGCGGACTTTATCGGCATGGCACACGTATGATTTGGGGAGAAAGCAATCCGCATGCTTCTATTATGGTTGTATTGGATAATCCCGGTAAGCGGGAAGATAAGAATGGTGATGCATTTGTCTGTGGAACGAGACAAACATTGCAAGAGACAGTGCATGATGTTTCCATGGACATGAAAGACTTGTATATAACTTTTATTTTAAAAAGAAGGCCGACCAAGGCATATGAAAAAGAAGTCACAAGACAAATCTGTATGCAACATCTTCAGCAACAACTGGTACAAGTCCATCCAAAACTTATCATCTGTCTTGGAAATGTGGCTGTTCAATCTTTTTTTGGCGATCCAGATGCCGACGTTAAATCGCTTCGTGGCAGCTGGCATGATGTAAGAGGAATGCAAACGACTGTTGCCTATCACCCGCTGGCAGTGAGAAGACGACCGAACTTACGCAAATATTTTCTGGAAGACTGGGAGCTGGTTGCAAAAACATATCGCCAAATGCGTGCTTAACCTATGGATATGAAAGCGGGTAACCCTCAAAATAGATGATTTCCGCTATTCGGATGTGAAGTGCCTTGCCATTTTCGATATTGAGTTGAATATGATCTACCGCCACGCCGGATAACTTCCCGGAAAATTCGCCGGCACTTGTTCCGACAACGATATCGTGCCCGACATGACGGCTAAGATGATCAATATAAACTGGGTCAATAGGCGTGATATACTGCGATGTCTGCGGAACAATCGGCAGCGGTTCGATGACGGATTTTATAGCTGGTTTTTGGTCCGTACTTGTCGGCTGAATAATAGTATGTAGCGGCATCGGCACCCCGTGTACATATGCTGTTGCCTGGTTTGCATCATTCATTTAAACGCACCCTTTCCTTTTACTGCTAAAGCATATGAAAAATGGGCTTTGTGTGTGATTTGATTCCATGATTTTCTTATGTCTTTTGTTGTTTTCGTGCCGTGACAGCCATTCTCTCGGCTAGTTTTTCCAGATTTTTGCGGCTTTCTTGCCGTGACAGGATGGCTTCACAATCAAAAAGCCACATATATCCGCCAGTAGATATATATGACTTTTCCTATTCAACCCTTTTTTATTTAATATTCAAAACAATGCATCAAACTTCCCTGGATTAAAAAGTCTTTACCTTTTCATCGCCCTTTTTTATCAACTACCGTAAATGGGCGCATCATGTCATAATCCTCATGTTCCAAAATATGGCAATGCCAGACATAGTCACCGGTATATGGGGCAAACCGGGCAATGACTCTGGTAATTTGTGCAGATGGTGCGGCTACTGTATCCTTCAGCCCGCGCTCATTTGGTTGCGGTCGTGTAGCCGGCCCTGTATACCGGATTTGCCCATTTTCGTTGTAAAGATCCAAATCAAATGGGCGGCGATCGAGTATTTGAAATTGAATCAGGTGAATGTGAATCGGATGCGTAAAGTTGGTTATATTCATAAACGACCAAATTTTCGTCGATCCGAGCTTCGGTTTTTCCGATGTTGGATCCATCCATCTTTTGTTATCGAGTAAAAGCAGCGGACGACCATACGAATCAGTTGATCCAACCAATTTCAAGTGGCGGGTTGCTTGAATCGGATTGTGTTTTAGCGAAGGAATGTGTGTAAGGTGATACGGTATTCTGCTTGTATCCTTTCTTGCTCATAAGCCCCTAAATGAACTTGGACACTAAGAGTGAAATATATTATACTACTTAATGTGTCAGGGAGGCTTACA
>NZ_JAROCA010000089.1 GCF_030732005.1 Tigheibacillus jepli
CAAACAAGGAATGATAGGTTACCATGTGTACTAGCAAACTGATTTTTCAACATTAAATAGCGAGGAGCCAAAAAATTTTTATGAAAATCGCACCACGATTGGCAGTTCAGTAAATTCTATGCTGCTTTTCGCATAGCACTATTTCCATACCATATGCGCATAGGAAAATGGTTGTTCACTTAAAACAAATAATTCCTATTAAAATACTCGAGTTTTATCATACTCCGGAGTTTTAAAAGTTTCAAGTAAATGATTTCATTTATTTATCAAAAAACAACGAACGGTTACGATGAGCCGTCCGCTGTTTTTTGATTCGGTTATTGTATGGTTTCTTCAAGTTCGATTTCCACATTTCCTTGGATCGCACGGGAAATCATGCAAGATGTTTCTGCCTTATGCACCAGCTTTTTCAGTTTGCGATAATCGACTTCCGTGGCCTCACTTGTCAGTGATACTACGGGTCGATGAATTATTTTTTTGTACGTAAAGACACCATCCGTCACATCGACGATTCCTTCTGAAGTCATGGACATTTCCTTGAGTGGCAGTGAAGCTCGCTCAATCATTGCTGCCAGTGTAATTATATAGCAGGTTGCCGCTGCACCAAGCAGCATTTCATCCGGATTAGTACCAACACCCGGCCCATCCATTTCCGGTGGAATCGAAATTTTTGTTTTCAAATTTCCTGCTTCAATCGAACCATCACTATTTCTCCCACCTGGCCAATTTGCTTTTAAATGAAAATGATGCAATGCCATTTTAATCACCTCCTCCTAAGCGTAGCAAAGAACTGCGATTTGAAAAAGTGCCATGCACCGGGACAATTGCGATAATTATGTTTGATTATCGAACCCATCTTGTAGGGACATTTGCGCATCGAATCCGTCCTGCTCAGGTGCAGCAAGTAGCAGGGAAGTTGTAACAACCAGTGCGACTTCTTTGGATATACCGAGGTTCACCTGTAACCAAAAAATGCAACCTGTACATTGCAAACCGGAGCGGCAATCCCGGTTATAAGATTGCCGCCATGTTTATATAATTGGGTAATATTGTTCATATCTCGGATTGGCATAATATGGCGGGCGCGGACCAATTTGGGGTATTTCAATGAACGTATCTTCCCAGTTGTATTGGACAACCACCTTCTCATTAGAATACGGCAGCAAGAGCAATTTTACATACGGATTATAATCATCTTTCATAAAAGTGACCTCCTTTGTTTTCACTCCATCCTATTCCATTTGTACGCCAGATGCGATTTTACGCCAAGAGACAAAGACCGTGCCGGACGATAAAAGGTTAGCGAACGCCCGTTAAGAAACGTACAAACTGGAGCACTTCGGGGCTGCGATTACCCGGCCCATCGAAAACCATTTGGGACTGCGGTTACTCGCCCCACCGCAAACCAATATTCCCGCAGGACAAGGAAGGCTTCGGCTGGTTACATCGCACGCAGAAAAAGTGGTTTTCTATTTCATAGAGTCGCCGCCTTCCGTTCCAATCAACTTTGTATCGTCATAATGAATGCAGGATTACGTATTTTGTAGCTCGGATGACGTACAGTTAGGGTATTCAGAAATTTACCCTGTGATCAAATTAGTAATACCAGTTTATGGGATTTAACACCCGCCAGCAAATGGAATATGCGAGACTCCTGCGGGAGGGAAGGCCTCGATGACACCCCGCAAGCGCGATAGCGCTGAGGAGGCTCATTAGCCGCCCGCGGAAAGCGAGTATATTCCATTTGCGGCGGTTGAAGCGCATATTCTTGTTCACATTCTCAAGGAACACCAATTTTATTTACAAGGTTTTGGGAAGGTTTTTTTGAAACATTCCACTAGTTTTAAACCTTCTTTACCTACAAATTGAAAAGCACGGCTATCGCCTATGCTTCATATACTTTTTATAGGTTTTCCAAGGAGGTTGTAAAAATGACAAACGAACATAACGAAAATTATCCACTTTACCCGAACTACGGCAAAGTGACACAGTATAAAGAAGTAGCCATAACCGTTCCACAACAGCGGCAGGATCGCCAGCCCGGTATCGAGCGGTTGATGGTTCCCAATCCAATTATAGATAATCCGCAATACAAAGGCAGCGGCAAACTTAACGGGAAAGTAGCACTTATTACCGGCGGGGACAGCGGCATGGGTGCAGCGGCGGCGATTGCATTTGCCAAGGAAGGTGCGGACGTTGCGATTTCATATTTGGATGAAGAAGAGGATGCAACGCGTACGAAACGGCGAATAGAGGAACTCGGGCAACACTGCCTGCTTTTGCCGGGTGATTTGCGCAAAAAACAGCAATGCACTGCCATCGTTGAAGAAACGATAAATAATTTTGGCAAGCTTGATGTGCTTTGTAATCATGCTGGTGTTCAATTCCAACAATTGCGTTTGCTGGATATTTCCGATGAACAATTTGATTTAACGATGAAGGTCAATCTTTACGCCATATTTTATATCACACGCGCTGCGCTCAAACATATGCAAGCAGGCAGCTCGATTATCAACACCGCTTCCGTTGTGGCTTTCGACGGAAACGATCAACTCATTGATTATTCTGCCACAAAAGGAGCAATTGTAGCATTTACCCGCTCACTTGCAAAAAATCTGGTCAAAGACGGTATCCGGGTCAATGCAATTGCACCAGGTCGTATTTGGACTCCTTTGATCCCTTCCAGTTTTTCAGCTGACCAGGTTACTTTGGCAGATAATCCGATGGACCGCCAAGGCCAGCCTTTTGAAGTGGCGCCAACCTTCGTTTATCTTGCTTCCGATGACTCCAGGTTTGTTACCGGTCAAACACTGCATGTAAATGGAGGGCAGGTGTTTGGGTAGGTTAAGGGAAGAGCTAGCCAAAACGTATAATAGCGATTATGGCAAGCTGCGTGTATAAGCATCTGGAGCCGTGACAGCTCCTCTCTTGGCTATTTGTTTAGTTTTTTTGTGATTTCTTGCCGTGATAGCCCTCTCTTGGCTACTTTTCCAGTTTATCCTGCGATTTCCTGCCGTGACGGCTTCTCTCTCGGCTACTTTTTCCGTTTTTCCTGTGATTTCTTGCCTTGATAGCCTTCCTCTCAGCTACTTTTACAGCTTTTCTTCCTATTTTCAAATAAGTGACAGCGGACATCCAGAAATGCCTAGAACTATCATTTCGCGGAAAAAATGAAGATTGAATCTTGTATTATGGGCAGGCACATGGTCAGCTAGTTTACAAAGAATGAACCCGTTTTGATCATCCTTCTTCAAAACGGGTTCTTTTCATTTAACTTAAAACGATGTGTCAGTGGGTTGTTTTTAATTTTAACGCATCATCTTGCACCAATAAACCTTTTTGTATTTTGAGTAACAAACCCTATACAAACATTCACTTTCCCAATTACTGATGGTCCAAAATTTCTTTAAGCACTACAGCCTGGTTGTGCTTTGTATCCTTTGCCCCATACAGTAACGTCAGATTTTTGTTATTTTCTTTGGTGAGTTTTTTAAGCTTGCCTAGCGCTTCTTTTTGCTCGTCATTTTCTTGTAGTTCTTTTTTATATTTTTCTTTGAAATCGGCGAATTTTTCCGGATCATGGCCAAACCATTTGCGCAGTTCGCTCGTAGGTCCTACCTCTTTGATCCATTCATCTACTTTCGCCGATTCCTTACTCATGCCGCGTGGCCAAACCCGGTCGACGAGTACACGAACACCATCTTTTTCATCATAGTCTTCATAGATTCGTTTTATTGCTACTGGCATATCCGTCCACCTTCCCATTTCATTCTCTAGTTTAAACATACCCTAGAAAAAAGGTTTTAACACGACTTATTCATTGGCAGTTTGTCTTCGTCTGCATTTTCTTCTTTGCTGTTGGAGAAAAACCAGCCAGCCGCCGCAATGCCGACCAAAATAATGTAAAAAACAATTTTCCATAATGTAGTGTGTGGGAAAGCGTGCGGAATCAGAGCAATGTCTTCATGTGCCAGAACAATCATTGCCAATTTCACACCGACCCAGCCGACAATGGCAAATGCAGCAATTTCCAGTCCTGGACGCCTTTGCAGCAAATCAACGAAGATGTTGGCTGCATAGCGCATGATAATCAATCCAATCATTCCGCCTGCCAGCACCACTAGAAATTGTGCGGTGTCGAGACTGCCGATTTGACCTAATCCGGATGCCGGGAGTGCAACTGCCATCGCCACCGCCGCTAAAATGGAATCGACCGCAAATGCCATATCGGCAAATTCCACTTTGACAACCGTCATCCAGAAACTGCCGTTTGATACTTCCTTTTTGGGCACTGCCGGCTCTTTTGCCGGTTTTTCCTTGCCGGCGAATTTATCATAGAGATGCTTGGCAGACATCAATAGCAAATATGCAGCACCGATAGCCTGCACTTGCCAGACATCAACCAGAAAAGAGATGATGAACAACGATCCGAAACGCAGGATAAACGCCCCGCCAAGTCCGTAAAACAATGCTCTTTTCCGCTGCTTCTCAGGCAAATGCTTGACCATAATCGCGAGTACCAAGGCATTATCCGCTGCCAGCAGTCCTTCCAATCCAATGAGCACCAAAAGCACCCATCCGTATTCCAACAATAATTGCCATTCCATAGGCTTGCCATCCTCCTTTTTTGGAGGGGCCGTATGTTTTTGGCAGGCATTTGTCCGCGCCATAAAAAACGGCCCCAGCCAGCCGGCCAGGACCATGAAAAATGACCTTTACCAGCTGATGGTAAAGGTCTTGCTAACAACGTCGGTTGCCAGCCTGAGCCGGAGAATTTTTTCTCGTAATGACGACTCAAACTGTTCAGCTACTCCCCTTTAGTTAACTCTATTAAACAATATTTCAATGGAAATGTCAATCTTTTTTTGTAGTTTTTAAAAAAGTATCTTGCTCAGCGATTTGATTTTTATATCATGCAATTCGAAAACTATCCCTATATTGCCTTAAAATAACAACGGCGAATCTGATTCATGGGTGCTTATGAACAGTAATCCTTTGTTGTAAACAAAGAATTTGTTAATTCCCGATTTGATTGTTGTCTGTGACCCAGGCAAAATTAAACAACAAAAAATCATCGTAGAAAAATCATTTCTCTCTAATCTGTAAAAATTAATCGGATGGATAAGCGCCTTGCCCATCAGCGTGTAAGCGTCAAAGAATACTGGATTGTTGATCCAGCCAATCAAATCGTCGAAGTGCATTTGCTGAAAGGACGCTACCTGGAATTAAGTAATGTATACAGTAAGGAGGACTCACTCCCTGTCAATACGTTAGATGGTTTCTCAATCGATTTATCGCTGATTTTTAAAAACCCGTGTACCTCATAACTCAGATGAACAACCGAACGACTGAAAAATCACATCATTCGGTAGCTCATGACCCGTATGAACGACCAATGAAGTGACAATATGTGATGCTGGGTAGGTTGATTTTAAGCACCGAACTTGAGAAAAAGGATATTGCAGCCCGTAAATTCCTGGTTGTGTTCAGCCAACATCCGGTGGGGAGAAGTTCCCTACTGAATGAAGCTTTTTCAGTTCGCTTAAAGATGAAGACACCACAGCCCACTAATGCCTGATAAGGAAAAACACGATGCCATCCACTAGAGCATCGTGTTTTCTGTACTATATTATCACTTTATTTCACCAGATCAGTACCCGTAACAATTTCGCTCATCGTTTTCTCCATGGCTGTTTTCAATCTTGTCAGTTTTTCTTCACTTGCCCTGCGGTTGGATTCACACACGCCAAAATAGCATTTGATTTTCGGTTCTGTTCCCGATGGCCGCAAGCAAACCCAGTTGTCATTTTCCAAAATGAATTTCAATACATTTTCCTTTGGCAGCAAAATGGCTTTCTCCTTGCCGTCAATCAAGGAAAAGCTGCGTGATTGCAGGTAATCTTCAATACTTAGCACGTTGACTCCGGCAATTTCCGCCATGCCCTTTTCACGCAATGTATCCATCATCAGAGCTATCTTTTTCGAGCCTTCTTTTCCTTTGAGCGTCATCGATGACATGCCTTCCAAGTAATAACCATATTTTTGATAGAGATCATCAAGCGCGTCAAATAGCGTTTTCCCTTGTTTCCGCCAGTAATATGCCATTTCCGCTGCCATCACAGCTGCTTGTACGGCATCTTTATCACGAACAATATCGCTAATCAAATAGCCATAGCTTTCCTCAAATCCAAACAGGAAGTTTTCACCGCTCGTTTCGTATTCATGGATTTTTTCGCCGATATATTTAAAGCCTGTCAATGTATCCACCGTTTGCACGCCATACGAATCAGCAATCGCCCGGCCAAGCTCAGTCGTTACAATCGTTTTTAACACCCTGCCTTGATTCAATTGGTCAGCCGGTGCATGCGATAAAATATAGTCAATAAACAATGAGCCAAGCTGATTTCCAGTTAGCACCTGGTATTCGCCGGCGCTGTTTTTGGCTGCTACACCAAGACGGTCAGAATCGGGATCTGTTCCCAGCAAAATTTCCGCCCCAAGTGCATTTCCCTTTTCAATTGCCATCGTAAAGGCTTCATGTTCTTCCGGATTTGGCGAGGCAACAGTCGAAAATTCCGGGTCGGGCATTGCCTGCTCTTCAACGATATGCACATTGCTAAAATGCAACTGCTCCAATCCACGCATAACCAGCTCTGCAGACGTCCCATGCAGTGGCGTAAATACCACTGGCAGATCTTTTTCTTTCTCCAATTCGGTCTTGGACATTCTGGAAAGACGCAGGAGTTGCTGTAAATAGGCATGATCCACTTCGGCACCGATCCAGTGCAGCAGATCATGTTTTGTCAGATCTTCCTGTGTCATGACTGGTACTGTCAATTCATTTTCAACTTCCTGTATCCTTGCCACAATCTTGTCGGCTTCTTTTGGCACAATTTGCCCGCCATCTTCGTTATAGACTTTCAATCCGTTGTATTCCGGTGGATTATGGCTTGCTGTAATCATGATACCTGCAGCTGTTTGCAAATAACGTACTGCAAATGATAGTAGCGGCGTTGGGTGGAGCGTATCAAATATATAGGATCGTATCCCGTACGAACCAAGCACTTTAGCTGCCTCCAGAGCAAATTCCTTTGACATGTATCGGCAGTCATAAGAAATGGCAACACCACGCTCTTCAGCTTTTTCTGTCGCATCTCGCAGATGTCTTGCCAAGCCGTCCACAGCTTTACGAACCGTATAAATATTCATCCGGTTTGTCCCGACTCCAATGACTCCGCGCATGCCACCGGTTCCAAACGACAGTTCCTTGTAAAAGGCATCTTCCAACTTTTCAGGGTCTGCCTTGATCCCTTCCAGTTCATCCCGTAAGTCACTATCCAATGGCGCAAAATTATCCCATGTTTCATATACTTGTTGCCAATTCGTCATTTATTGTTCCTCCAGCCAAAATTCAAATATTCTGTGCCAATTTTATCATATATAGTTGAAATACTCTATCTCATGTCGATGCGTTGCACCCAACATTCTCGCACGCTCTCATTTCCAGTTAGCAAAGGGACGAACAGGAATTGGTCATTTGCGAACATGCTTCTACTTCTATTTGCAAGGATTGAAGTTCTATTTGCAGGAGTTGACGTTCTATTTGCAAAGTTTAACGTTCTATTTGCAAAAATTAGCATTCTATTTGCAAAACATGCTTTTGTATTTGCAGCAAAGCCCCCATTTGCAACTGTTACGTGACAATAAAGATATTTAATTTTGAAGCTTCAATAAGCATTACACCATCCACAAATATGGACGGTGTAAAATAAAGTTGTTTAATTTTTGGTGCAATTGCTGAATAACACTTCATAGATGTGATAATAATATCAATAAATACAAATTTTTAAATGCTATTAATTCCCTAAAAAAACGACGCTTTCACTAATTGTTAGTTGGTTTTACTCCACACATTTTGAGGATAAACACGATGGCCAAAGGAATGACACTCATATTTTTCAGAAAGAATAAATAGGCATTATGAGCTGCTGTATAGTCATATGATTTGAAACCTAAAATTTCAATGACTGGAATTAAAGAACTGCGAACGATTAATGCAATAAGTAAATTTCCTAAACCAAATAAAATTGCTATGAAGACAATGAATTGACTCATAAAGCCATAGGGCCAATTTTTTTTCATTTGAACGGAACATGATTTGACAAGTCTATCCCAAAATCCCTTTTTTCCTAGTTTTATAACATGATTCTTTGTTAGGATGCTAATCATCAATAAAATAAGAAAAATCCTTGTTAGTCCAACCACAACCTCCGACCATACAGGTGTTTGGGAGTTGAACATTTGATACGCACGGATTACAGACGGTATGAGCGAAATCAATAATAGTGATAAATGACTGTAGAAAAATAGCAAAGATGACAGGAATGTTTCCAGCCCCAATTTGCAAAAACGCCAAATTTCAGATAGCACCATCATTTTCACCTCCTGAATTAGATGATTTTTAAAATATTTAACAGGTAGATCACACTTACAGGAATAAGAAATAAGTTTTTTATACCTAAAATAATTGCTAAGTGAAAAGAATCCAAATTTGAACTGCGATTGAACACTTTTTTATAAAAAGTGGCGGTCCATTTTTTTCTTATAACTGTATACAATACAAGGTTGTATATTCCAAAAATGATGCCGTACCCCACAAGATCCCAAATCAGTTGCTGAGAATTAATATGATGTAAGCTCTGAAAGATGTTATTCCACTCATGTTTTGAAGGTAAATCTCGCACGGGGATATTATTGCCAATGAATACGATTAAGACATATTGCAGGAGTCGAAATAACCACACGAATATTTCGAGAACCCCATAATATTTAGTCCTTCCTTTATTTAGAACTTGATAACAACGTATGATCGTAATTGGTATAGAAACAAGAAAAAGCACGATAAAGGTGAAATAAAATTCATTAGACCAAACATACTTTAAATCCTTTCTCAATAGGCAACAAGGCACTGTCAATAATTTTGTGTAAATAAGTTTTTAACCTTTCTGATAAATCGCCACTTGTTTTACAGTTATTGTTGT
>NZ_JAROCA010000008.1 GCF_030732005.1 Tigheibacillus jepli
TATTTTGTGGTGAAACATTGTATATAGGGTTTGATGATTGACCCTTTTCTATTTACACAATTATACGGACTCAATCACTTTTTCTATGTAAAAAGGGCACTGACAAAGACTATCAGTGACCTTTTGACCTTTTTCTATACAAAAAGGGCACTGACAAAGATTATCAGTGACCTTTTGATCTTTTTTCTATGCAAAAAGGGCACTGACAAAGACTATCAGTGACCTTTTGATCCTTTTTCTACGTGAAAAGGGCACTGATAAAGGCTATCGGTGACCTTTTGACCTTTTTCTATGCGAAAAGGGCACTGATAAGCTGTAATGGGTTCAGAAATTAGTAGATATTCCATTAGATCATCCCTCTTTATAATAACTTCACCCACAATCTAGAAATCTTGTAATAAGGTGAAGTGCCATGAAAAACATTATTGCTGAAAACGATTGATTATTCATAGTAAGACCATTTGTTATTACTTATAACTTTGAAATTATTTGCAAGTATGTTTCTTATTATCTTTTTGGAAGGTATTACTCGGCACCAATCATAAACGGTTTTCGTAGTAATTTTTTCATTAGGAAATAGGGTCTTGTATTCGTTGATACTTCTTAAGACAGCATCTGTGGTTGATTCAATATAGCCGCATTTTCGGCAGACACATTGTCTTTTCACAACAGCCACGTTGAGCGTGTGGCATTGCGGACATGAAATCCCTTTTTTCAATTGATCATATTCGTAGGCAGGTATTTGCTTAAATGAGGAATCTGTGATGTTCAGGGACAGCAATTGATCAGCGACTATTTTATGTTTTTCAGTTAGTTTTGATAGGGTGGCATTTAGTGTTTTTATGTGCCGCTCAATTTGGTTTGGAAAAATAAATGGTTTATCCAATGGGGCTTGATACAAGGTAAAACTAGGATTGATGAAAACCAGGAAGGCGTTAATTTTAGGTTTAAAGCCAAGGCTGAGAAGCAATTGGCGCAGCAAGGATACAGTTCTACTTAACTGATGATGGGGATTGATAACCTCTATTTTTGGGATTTTATATAGCCTGTCGGATTCGTAATAATAATCACCCTCATAGTTTTTACTTCATACATGTAGATCTTACCTTGAATGATAACGAGGGAATCAATCTGAAAGGTAGTACCGTTTACTTCTAGTAACAAATCGTTTATTATGGAGCATTCATTTTGAAGTTTTTCAGTATAGGCATCAAATTGTATCTCCCCAGCAAACCCTTTTTTCATATTGAAATAGCGTTGTTTGTCCTTTTTAGTCAAATTCCCTCGGCTGTTTAAAGATTCCAGGATTATTAATTCTTTTGATTTCGTGCGCGTTTTATAGGCCATAATTACTTCCTTTCTTTTTCATAACTTTATTTTAGAATAAATATGTGTCCTCTCTTTCAATAGATTTGCTGTTTTAGCTTGTGACTATAACATGTCCTTCTTTTTATGGACTTGTTGCTTTAGCTAGGAAAAATGTTTGGCGAAATGAAAGGGGATATTATCGGGTTGGTTGATGCAGGCTTTTACAGTCATGGGGAATCAAATTAAGAAGTGCTAATTTCAGTAGCGGTCAGAAAAAACACTATTGTTTTCGAAATATCAATTCAATTATACATATTTCGTGAAAGTGAATCAATTATATTTGACGAAAAAATCAGTTTAAATGTCGAATAGTTACCATTCCAATTTTCCTACTCTACCCATAAGAAAAACCCAAGAGACTTACATCCCTCAGGTTTTTCTCTCAAGCACGTCAGGCTGTCTATTTCTCTATGTTGATGAATAGCTTGCCTTGTGCTTTTTGTCTTGATTCATTCTTAAAGCTGTCAACGACTTTGACTTCAATCTCGGCACCATCAGCTGTTATACCCTTCGTTGCAGTCCAGTAGCCAACGTAATGCCCAGGTGAGACCTCCATTACAGGAAGTTCTGTCGCATTGGTTACTTTGCTTTTGACATTTGTCAAAGGCATGTGGATTGCAAACGATGCATTCAGCCCCGGTTCACTGTCAAATTCGATTTGTACCGTCTCCCCTGCTTCCAAATACTTATCTTCAGTAGGTGTTAGATTCTCGATTTCTGGTGCATCGTACTTGGCTTGGACGGTTACCTTCTTCGTCGTTTTATTGCCTGCAAGGTCTTTGGCTACAACCTTGATAATATTTTCGCCATTATCAAGCAAAATCCGTTTGGAATACTTGCCGTCGTTTACGTTCACTTTTTGCCCATTGACCTTGACGAAATCCAAATTGGCATCTGAAACAGTACCTTCTACTGTCACTGTTTCCCGATTTGTCTTTTCATTGTCTTTCGGATTGTCAATAGTCAATTCCGGTTTTTTCGTATCCAGAATCACGTTGACTTCTTCGGATTCACCAGTGGTCTTTCCGTCAAGTTTGGAAACAGCCTTGAACGTATTGTCACCCTCTGTCAAGGTTGTATCAATCGTAAATTTGCCATCGTCTCCAACTTCGGCAGATCCCACTTTTTCATCATTGCCAAGCAACTCGATCGTTGTCGATGGAGAGGCTTTACCTTCAACAGTGATATTCTTGTCGGCAGTGACTAAACCATCTTTAGGTGATGTGATTTCCGGTACTTCGACTTCATAGCTTACCCGTGCACGAATCATGTAATTACCTTCATTGGCAGGAGAAGGAGACCATGTTCCGCCCACTAACTGATAGCTGCGTTTTGCATTTGGTCCGTCTTCATCCGTTGCTAGTCCAGGTGTATTTGGATTAGCTTTCGTTTGAATGTAGACCATGTAGAAGTCGCCATCGACGATAATGTTGTGCTCACTTAAGTCAACCACTGTCCAGCCGCCATCGCGTAATGCTTTGGCATCGATTGGACCAGCAATTTTTTTGCCAGGAAGTCCATCTTTTCCGGAGGCATCCCAAACCTCTACGGCAAAGTCCTCTCCACCCGGTACAGGCCATTCTGTATCCCAGAAACGGAAAACACCGTCGGTTACAACCGCTTTATCTTTTCCTTCAGGCAAGGACATTTTGACAGCCCAGCCATTGCCGGCATCATAAAATGCGCGTGCATTTTCGGCAGTTCCATCGTCATAGCCGATTTCCCCGCCAGGAATTGTATAGAATGGTTCCAATTCAACATCGACAGTTGTATCTTTGGACAAATCTACGTGGATTTCACTGCCTTTATAGCCCCTCGCCACAACTTTTAGCGTATATTCGCCTTTGTAGGCAGTTATTTGGTAGTTTCCATCTGCATCCGATTCAACTGGTGCGATATTCGCGTCTTCAACAAGAAGTAGTGTTGCACTTTCAATCGGTTCACCTGTAGACTGATCCGTAACTTTTCCGGACAGTTCAGCTTTTTCCAGCTCGTTTAGCGTAAAGTTCGCTCTGACCGATTCGTCTTTTGTCACGTGCACTTGCTGTTCGGCAGACTCAAAGCCGTAACTTTCTGCTTTCACTGTGAAATCTCCTGCTGCATGCATCAGCGAGTAGGAACCGTCCTCAGGATTCGTATTCACAGAACGTCCGCTTTCCAGTACACTTACTTTTGCAGCAAGCGGTAAAGACTGTGGTGCCGGATTGTTGCCATCTTTCGCCTTTTCGTTTGCTTTAGGCATTACCGGTTTAATTTTATCCGGATTGACAGCCGGCTTTTTGGCAACCGAATGATCCGTCGGTTTGGTGACTCCAAGATTTGCTTTGATATTGTTTTTGCCTGCTGCCTTTTTAACCGATGTTTGACTGGCATTGGATTCATCCGAAAGGGCCACATCGTCAATATACCAGCCTTGTTTATTTACACTGCTGTCGGAAGTTGCATTAAATGTGATATAGACGCGCTGTCCACTATAGTCGGACAAGTCGATTTCAGCGCTTTGCCAGTCACTAGTCAAACCTTGTACACGCAATAGCTGTGTCCAGTTTTCACGGTCCGTGGAAATGAATACATGTCCGAAATCGTACGCTGACCCGGAAGAGTATTCTTCAAATTCGTGCCATTGTTTAAATTGCAAATAAGCTGGTCCTTCCGGCAAGTCGATTGGTGGCATTTCCAAGGACGCATTCATGGAAGCTTCATAATTGCCTGCCAAATTGGTAGCATAAACCTTGTCACCGGAATATGCCTTACCTGGTCCAGAAGTAGGTACTCCCCACTCCCAGCTGTTTTTATTACCATACGATGTCCATCCTACCGGTTGGCTTTCAAAATCTTCAAAGTAACCGGTTGTGATACCCGATTCGATGGTCACTGTATAGACATCACTTATTACTTCATTGTTGCCATAATCCGTGATGATCCACTTGTAGGAAAGCGTTCCTTCAGCAATATCGGCACCCGGGATGGTTGCTGTATATTCGCCATCTTTGTAATCACCGGATGTGCGAGCTGCTTCAACACTTTTCCACTCACCGTCATTGGATTTGTAATCGAGTACTACAGAAGAAATACTTACATTGTCTTTCGCTTGAACAGTCAAGTCCAAATCCATATTACTGAAGGATTTTTCGACTGCTTCATGTTCAAATGTCGGATCTTCTGTATCGTCTCCTTCTTTGCTGACTTTCCCTTCAATCGTGCCCAGTCCGTTCGTAATCGAGTTAACGGCATCGTATGCGTTGACCAATCCGTATCCATAACCATTATTTGGCGCCTCCGGATATTCGTTATCCGTTTTCGGAGTTGCCGTGTCCATCAATACATCTTCAATTTGATCAACGGTCATACTGGAATTGGCTTGTTTAAGCAGCGCAACCACACCGGAAACGGCGGGTGTTGCCATTGATGTACCACTATTGCCGGCATAATTGCTTCCCGGTACGGAAGATCGAACGCCTGCACCCGGGGCTGAGATATCCGGCTTGATTTCATCGTACGGTGAAGGACCTCTTAATGAAAAGCTTGCCAATGCATCATTTTTGTCCGTTGCCCCAACAGCGAAACTTTCCGGATAGTTGCCCGGACTTACGACAGATCCCGGTCCGCCCGGATTGAACAAATCTACATTTCCCGCAGCAAATGCAGGGAAAATATTTGCCTCTCTCCAAGCGATGACAACATCGCGATACCATTCGTCAAGGCCACGTCCACCACCCCAGGAATTACTGACAATATCAGGAGCCATATCGACACGGGTGTTGCCGTTGGAATCTGTCGGTGCCAAAATCCACTGTGCTGCGTCCAACAAATCCGCATCGGTTCCACCTATTGCTGTGAATGCTTTAACAGCAATCCACTTTGCTCCGGGGGCAACACCGACCTGATTGGAACCATCCGGCTCACTGCCGACCATCGTACCCATGGTGTGTGTGCCATGTCCATCATCATCATACGGCGTTGACTGACCCGCTGTCGCATCATACCAGCTGAAATCATTATCAACTTGTCCAGTTGCTGCATCGTACCCACGGTATTTTTCTTTCAACGCCGGGTGATCCCACTGAACACCGGTATCGATATTGGCAATGACGACGCCTGTCCCATCGATTCCCATGTCCCAAACCGCGGGGGCACCAACGCGGTCGACATTCCATTCCACATTGTCATCCGCTTTGGTCTTTTTATCTTTAGCCGCCGTTTTTTGGGCAGCCTTGTTATCAGCTTTTGCAGCCGTTTTCTTGTCTGCTTTTTTAGCAGGCTTGTTGACGGTTGTCGACGCTTCGAACAGCTGACGTTGTTCGTTCGGCAAAATCTTTTCTACTTCAGGGTAGGAAGCGATTTTTTCGGCAACCTCTTTGGAAGCGGTAACTGCCATCCCGTTGACAATATAGTAGCTTTCAAAGTCTTTGACGTTGCCTTTTTTCTTTTGCGTCTTAACATATTGCAATACACCCTTCTGCGAGTCCAAAGAGGTGGATTTTAATTCGGAAACGACAGCTGAACGCTGAGAAAACTCTGTTTTTTGCGCAGATAATTTTGCTTTGGAAGCTGCTTTTTTTGCATCAGCTGCTGCTTTTTTTACATCGGCTTTTGCTTTGAATTTTACCAAAAACGTAACTTGATCTTTTTTCTTGAACTCGTCCAACAAGCTGCTGCTGACTTTCGTTTTCAATACATTTTTCGATTCAGCAAGCGATTGACTGATCTTCTGGTTCGACTGTGGTTGCTTGCTGACAGATTGCGCACTTACTGGTGTAATAAGTGACACAGTCATCAGCATGGAGGCCACGATACTGAATGTTTTCATTTGTCGCCGTTTTTTGCGTTTCAAATTAGTTCCTCCCCTCGTTTTTAAACAACCGAATTTGACAAACCTCTACCCTCCTTTTATGATAATGAACATCAAACCCCCTGATGCCATAATCTTCCTGATGTGCCTCAACTATAATAGATTAAATCTGAAAAATTCGTCGAATGAGGTCGAATAATAGTTGAATAATCTGAATTAATGAAAAGGAACTATTTCCCTGTTTTTGCCAAATGGTAGGAAAGTCTTACAATCCTCACTTAAACATTTTAATTTGTGCGCTAGTTACAAGGAAGTTACGGATTTTGCGAAAATAGGATAGATTATCTATCCTTTCACTTTCTTTTATATGCATAAAAATTGATACATAGGAACCATAGAAACAATCAAAACGGCGAAAAAAACCCAAAATGGATTGGATTTTGAAAAAAATGCCAAAAAAGCTGAAAAAACTTGCCCAAGTCTATGACGATAGTCCCGGATATGTATACGTGTAAAATATCGTTGGCAGGAGCCATTTTCTTTGCATCCATTCTAAATGGCATTACAATGGATGCAATAAACATAAAAAGAATGGCATTGGGAGGAATTTTTTAATGGATTTAAATGCATGGTTTGACAAAGGAATGAGCAGTGAAACATACATTGAAGCGATGACAAAGAACAAAGATAACCTGCTTCACATTTATGATAAGTTTGTGTTACCTGAAAACGTGGATTATGATAACATCGCCAATAGACAGCTGCGTGCGATTGTACTGACAGAGGACTGGTGCGGAGACGCGATGTTAAACGTACCGATTTTATTAAAAATTGCAGAAAAAACAGGAATAGAAGTTTCATTCTTGCTCAGGGACTCCAATTTAGAATTAATGGATCAATATTTGACCAATGGCAAGTCCCGCTCTATTCCAATTTTTATCTTTATCGACCCGGCAGGCAATGAAGTGGCAAAATGGGGACCGCGTGCACCTGAAGTCCAATCTTTTGTGGATGATGCACGCAGCAAACTCCCCAAACAAGATGATCCGGCATTTGAAGAAAAGCAAAAAGAAATGATTGCAGATTTTACCAAAACTTATCGCCAAGATCAAACAATATGGAATGCCGTCTTTCACAGCATCATGGAGACAATAGCAAAATAACGGAATATAACCGATTCGCGATGTGATAAATTTCTATCACATCGCTTTTTTTGTTATCTGTACCACATCAAGCTGTGCTTCTGTACGCTGCATAATGAATAAATTACCTATCACGCCGTACTATATTAATATGTACAAGAATTAAAATAGCTCCCAGCAGGTGAGACCATGTATTTGGAAAGGTTAAAACAATATTATTTTCGCTTACCGGCAATCGTTCGCCTTTTGCTGACCGTCTTGATTGTCATTATATCATTTGGTGTTGTCATTCACTTGATTGAGCCAGGCGAATTTCCAACTATCTTTGATGGCATCTGGTGGGCTTTTGTGACTGCCGCAACGGTCGGCTATGGCGATTTTGCACCGGTAAGCACACTCGGCAGGTCCGTTGGAATTGTTCTGATGCTGACGGGCGCCGGATTGCTTACGTATTATATATCTGCTTTTGCCGCAGAGACGGTTAAAAAGGAGCAAAATTTAATCCATGGCAAAACTCCCTATACCGGTAAAAATCATCTCGTATTTGTCGGCTGGAATGAGCGCACGAAAAAACTAATGGAATTGACACATCAAATGAATGCGCACATGGATATTGTCTTGGTGGATCGGACGTTGATAAGACTGCCATTTCAGTCACACCCCCTTCATTTTATACATGGAGATGTGACCGAGGATGCTGTGATTGAAAAAGCAAATATCAAAAAAGCACATAGTGTGGTGATTACCGCGGACACGACAAGCAAAGAACAGCAAGCGGACAATTATACCATTTTGGCAACCTTGGCAATTCGCGGAAACCATCCCACCATCCCAATCATTTCTGAAGTGCTTTCCAGAAAGCAAGCGGAAAATGTGCGGAGGGCAGGCGCAAATACGATTGTCCGCCCAAATGATTTTATGGGGCTGCTTTTTTTTCATGAACTTTTCCGAAGAACGGAAGCCGGCCCATTTAAAATCATTTTGGAGATGCTTCATCAACAGGAATTTTGCACCATCGAAGTTCCTGCAACATGCATCGGAAAACCATTTTCCACTATATGCAAATCCTTTTTGGACAAAAAAGTTACACCCATCGGCATGATCCACGATAACGAATATATTATTAACCCGGTCGATGATTTGCCGGTGCAAAAAGACGACAAAATAATTGCCTTTCAACCTTTGCCCTGAAATAGAGATTAGAAACTATTTTTGTGTTCTTTTGCAGATTTTTATCATCTATGGTAAAATGTTTAAATGTGTGAAAAAGAAGCGAATTTGTAATAGGAGTTGTTCATTATGATAGACAATTATGAAGTAGGTCAAGTCTTGCAAGGAAAAGTTACAGGAATCCAGCCATATGGTGCATTTGTCGCTTTGGACGAAGATGTTCAAGGATTGGTTCACATTTCAGAAGTAACGCATGGTTATGTGAAAGATATTCATGAATATTTAACTGTTGGAGACGAAGTTACTGTAAAGGTACTGTCAATCGATGCAGAAAACAATAAAATTTCTTTGTCCATCCGTGCAACAGAAGAGGCACCGAAACAAACAAAGAAACCTAAACAACAAGCTGCAAGTCAAGACGACAGCAATGCTGGTTTCAACACTTTGAAAGATAAATTGCAGGAATGGATGGATCAGTCCGAAACATTCAAGAAATAATATTTAATCATCTCAGCCAAGTACTGCTTCAAAGCGCTTGGCTTTTCTTATCCCTTGATTTCAAAGCGCTTACAAAAGTGACCTCGCTTGATTTGTCGTTTCTGCTCCGCTAAAGTATTAATGGATAGCATAAAACTATGCAATACAAGGAGGAACAATCCATGTCACATATTCAATTTTCCTATAAAAAAGCACTGCCTTTTTTCAGTGAACATGAAATAGAACATCTCGCCCATTACGTGAAGATCGCCCATGAAGATTTGCATCATAAATCGGGACAAGGAAGCGATTTTCTTGGATGGATCGACCTGCCCGAAACATATGACAAGGACGAATTTGCCCGCATTCAAAAAAGCGCACAAAAAATCCAAAACGACTCGGATATTCTGCTTGTAATCGGGATCGGTGGCTCCTATCTTGGCGCACGGGCAGCGATAGAAATGCTGAATCATTCGTTCTATAATATGCTTCCAAAAGAGCAGCGAAAAACGCCGCAAATTATTTTCGTCGGAAACCAGATGAGCTCGGATTACATGCATGACCTGTTTGATATCATAGAAGGAAAAGATATTTCCATCAATGTTATTTCCAAAAGCGGAACGACAACAGAGCCTGCAATTGCATTCCGGATATTCAAGGAATACTTGGAAGAAAAATACGGCAAAGAAGAAGCCAAAAAACGTATTTACACAACAACAGATAAGGCAAAGGGTGCTTTAAAGACCGAAGCGGATCAAGAAGGTTATGAATCATTCGTAATTCCTGATGACATTGGCGGCAGATATTCCGTATTAACCGCTGTAGGTCTGCTTCCAATTGCCGTCAGCGGTGCATCCATTGAAGAAATGATGGCCGGTGCAAAAGCCGCAATGGAAGATTTTTCCGAGCCGGATCTTACCAAAAACCAAGCCTATCAATACGCTGCAGTCCGAAATATTTTGTATAACAAAGGGAAAACAATTGAAATGCTGATTAACTATGAACCACAGTTGCAATATTTTTCCGAATGGTGGAAACAGCTTTTCGGTGAGAGTGAAGGTAAGGATCAGAAAGGAATCTACCCTTCTTCTGCCAACTTCTCGACTGATTTACACTCTTTGGGTCAGTATATTCAAGAAGGCCGAAGAATTATTTTCGAAACGGTATTGCATCTGCAGTCATCCAATCATGATATCGTTGTACAGGAAAATGAGTCCAACCTGGATGGCCTGAACTATCTTGCAGGCAAAACAATGCACGAAATCAATGATAAGGCATATCAGGGAACAGTACTCGCCCACACGGACGGAGACATTCCAAACTTGACAATCGACATTCCAAAGCGTGATGCTTATACATTCGGGTATCTTGTTTACTTTTTTGAAAAGGCATGTGCAATCAGCGGCTACTTGCTCGGTGTGAATCCTTTCGACCAGCCCGGTGTGGAAGCATACAAGAAAAATATGTTTGCACTTCTGGGAAAACCCGGATTCGAGGCAGAAAAAGAAGAGCTGGAAAAGCGGCTTTAAGCGTAAAAGGTTGAATTTTATACGTTGAACAAACGAGTATTAGAAAAATATAAAAAAACTTTCCTTTACAGGTTTATTTTTCCTGTTAAGTGGCAATAACTAATAACGTAAGACTTTCTCGTATTCCCCCTGTAAAGCAAAGCGTCTAAAAACGCTTTGCTCTTTTTTTGTTTTAAAACTCGCGGGACTTGGCTATCGCAAAAAGTCAGGGACATAGCAACTAGGCGGTCTGAAAAGCAACGGCGGACGCGTCTTTACGGGCAAAAAGCGCGACTTCCTGGGGCTGCGGTTACTCGCCTCATCGAAGAGCTTTTGTCGCACGCCTGTACTAGCACGTGCTGTACGACGTAGCAACATACAAACTGTGGAGCACTTTAGGACCGCGATTACTAGTCAAATTTTTCAAAAATCCTTTCCAAAAACCTTGCAAATAAAACTGGTGTTCTTAGAGAATGTGAACAAGAATACGCGCTCAACCGCCGCAAATGGAATATACTCGCTTTCCGCGGGCGGCTAATGAGCCTCCTCAGCGCTATCGCGCCTGCGGGGTCTCATCGAGGCCTTCCCTCCCGCAGGAGTCTCGCATATTCCATTTGCTGGTGAGTATTAAATCCCATAAACTGGTATTACTAATTTGACCACAGGGTAAATTTCTGGAATACCCCAACTGTACATCAATTTATTTATAATCCGAGCTACAAAATACGTAATCCTGCATTCATTATGACGATACACAGTTGATTGGAACAGAAGGCGGCGACTCTATGAAATAGAAAACCACTTTTTCTACATGCGATGTAACGCTGCCGAAGCCTTCCTTGTCCTGCGGGAATAGTGGTTTTTGGTGCGGCGGTAATTGCAGTCCCAGCACGAGTCCGAAAACCCTGCAAGCTAAAGTGAAAGGGGAGGACCGACTAAAAGCGGGCTTTGCGCCCAACTCACGTATCCCTTCGCCGAGGCAAGAAGGCTGAGGCCGTGCCCGCTAAAAAGCTCTGCCTTCCGTTCCAATCAACAGTTTTTGCATAAAGCTAACTACCTTTTGTTTACATATAATGCCGCTTATATATTTGATTCGGAAAGAACTTTTGGATGCTCCACTAGCCTCATCGAAATGCATTGGGGCTACGGTTACTCGCTCCATCTAAATCTTTACTGGCATTGAAAAAGCAGCATTTGGGCATTGATTCGCTTTATCAGTGACCTTTTTACGTTGGAATGACAGTGTTTGGGCACTGACACGCTTTATCAGTGACCTTTTTGCATTAAAATGGTAGCATTTGGGCACTGATACGCTTTATCAGTGACCTTTCTGCGTTGAATTAGCTGCATTTGGGCACTGAGACACTTTATCAGTGACCTTTCTGCGTTGAATTAGCTGCATTTGGGCACTGACACGCTTTATCAGTGACTTTTTTGCATTGAAATGGCTGCGTTTGGGCACTGAGACACTTTATCAGTGACCTTTTCCCGTTGAAATGGCTGCATTTGGGCACTGACACGCTTTATCAGTGACTTTAACGCAGCCCAATCCATGCTTTCTTTACCTATAATGGAAGGCTGTCGCAATTGACAGCCCCAGCCCTTTTCTTCATTATTTGGGAAGCTTCGAGGTAATTTTCCCGCAGATGATCCGTTCGCCGCTATTGCCGCTTGGCTGGCTGATGCCATCATCTTGTCCTGCAGTAATAATTAAAGAGGTCCCTTCTTTTTTCAGTAGCGACTTTTTTCCTTCTTTTAGCGTTGCTTCGGCGAGCTTCAATTCCGCCTTCGCTTTCCCATCACTATCCGCTTCTATGTTAGGCAAATCGCCCAAATGAGCGCCTTTCGGATGCATTGCCCCGTGCTTTTTTCCTTCAGGATTGAGGTGGTTGCCAGCCGACTGAAAATGATTGCCGCTGCATTTCGGGTGTTCATGTATATGGATGCCATGATAGCCTGGGGAAAGCCCCTCTGCATTCACCGTAATTTTTACGCCATCCGGCTCTTCGACTAATTCAGCAGTCCCAACAGAATCACCGGATTGATTATATAATGTTATTTTTTTGTTTGTGACAGATGATTGACTTTGACACGCAACTGCAGAAAACAATAAAAGTACGATAAAACATGCCATAAAAAAACGCATCACTTTACCCCTTTAACAATTGTCTTATTTGTTAGCATCTGCAGATTTATTTATACTATCCGTCCAAAAACGTACGAGAACCATCCGCCAAACAAGCGTGTTAGACACCAACGCACGCAGAAAACAAAACAAAGCGATCCATATTTGGAGTCACTTTGTATGTCCGTGTTGTTCATTATTTTTTGTCAGTCGATTTTCCGGTCGGTATGCATGATTAAATTGCTTTTCTTCCTTTTTTGATTTTTTTATCAAAATGTACATCATAATCACTGCGCCAATCATGAACAGCAACAATACAATAACCGCCGGTAAATATTCCGATTTATCGTCTGGAAAATAAAGAAACTCCATCATCTGGATCACGTCCTTTAGTAACAATCACTTCATCATCATTATAGCAAAAATATGCACCTATAACATGACTTTGCCTATTGTTCGCCAAATCGACATTTTTTTGGCACAATGAAAGAAAAGGAGATGTTGAACTTGAAAGATTTTCAAATAGGCGATACAGTTCGCGCCCATTACAATTCAGGTACATATATAGGCAAAATTGTGGAAGACCGCGGTGATCGTATGCTGGTTGAAGTGCTTGCTGTGGTCAAACATCCGCTTCAAGGAGATATCCACAATTATAACCAAGTGGAAGGCGTATTTTTTCACGAAAGAAAAGCACTTGCATTTCACGAAAAAGCGAATATCAAAAAACCTGCCATCCATTTATTCGAAGGTGAAATTCCATCTTATGGTGCATCACTGAAGAAGGCAGTCGAGGAAGCGAAACAAAAACTAAGCGAGAAAGATACTGCATTCAACCGATTGGCTTTAGAAAAAATTCAGGACCTGGAAAAAGCATATTATCTTCGTCAGTATGAATTGTAAGCACCCTTATCATTGCATTGATATTGGAAATTGAAATATTGCATGACAACCATTGCAACTTAAGCCAGGGCGAGAAAATGCGCCAGCTTAAGTTATTTTTTTAATGAAGTGCTGAAACTGCCAAAGCCCAAGGCCGGACCTTTCATTTGGAAGGTCCCTTTATCCTGCAGTCTCAGAACATTGGCGGACGCAAATTTTTCTTCGTCTTGACCGGCTTACCATAAACCATGATGGTAATCTTGGGAGCATAATTAAATAGCAGCATGCCGATAAAGGCAGCAATGATGACATAAATGCCGGAAAACACTTTGATATTTGCTGCAGCGAGTGCAGCGATAACGACTGAAAATTCCCCGCGGGCACAAATGGAAAGACCGGCTCGCAAGGATACCCGCTTGGTCAAACCATACCACCTGCCGCCAATGATACCTACCAAAACCTTTGCTACAATGGACCAAACAACCAATGTTACAAGCAAACCGGCGTATGGCACGCCATGAACAAGATCAATGGTTGTTCCAAAACTTACAAAAAACAATGGAAGGAGTAAATCCTGAATGGGTGAAATCGATGTTTGAATTCGTTCCACTTTACCAATTTCTGCAAGCATGACACCCGCCAAGAATGCACCAAGTACTTCCGATAAACCAAGATAAATCGCCAGACCGCCGAACAAAGTCGCAATTCCTACCAGCAACGCGATTCTAATATCTTCATCTTCTAGTTTAATCAGTAAATCTTCAAATTTCTTAAATACGGTTTTTCCAAGAATAATGGCAGCTACAGCCAGGCCAAGAATTTTAGCGATAAGTAGAAGTAAGTCTGTTCCAGTAAATGCGGTTCCGGAACCGAGGGCAATAAGGATTGCTACAAAAATGGGGGCAACAAGATCTTCAAAAATCATGACACCGAGAATAAATTCTGTTTCAGCGTTGGCCATCCGACCTTTTTCATTGAGAAGTTTCGCTGTAATCGATGAACTGGTGGCAAAAACAATCCCTCCAATTAAAAAGGCGTTATACCAGTTGAGTCCAAACAATACAGTGATTAATGCGGTTACGCCGAGATTTAGCACGATATCCAGCAGTCCGGAACTCCAGATTTTCTTTGCAATGCTTCCAAGCCGCTTCGTATTGAATTCCAATCCCATTAGAAAGAAAAGCAGCACAATGGCGATTTCACCCATCAAATCCAGGATTGCGTTTTCCGAGAGAAATTTGGCAAGCGCGGTTCCGAATAGTATGTAGAGAATGACATTGGGGAATTTTGTCTTCAAAGAAACATAGCCCAAGACGAAAACCCCCAATAAGACAAGACCTGTAGATAACAGAGCCGGTAATTGATTAATCAAATTACATCATTCCTTACCTTGACAAATATCCGTCAATGCAGATATTTGCTCGTCTTTTCCGATTGACATGAGTATATCTTCTGCATGGAGTACTGTATCTGGTTCAGGAATGGCGATAATATCCTCCCCTTGCACAATACCGATAATAGTGGCCCCGGTTTTATTTCTGATATCCGATTCTTCAATTGTTTTATTGACAAGCGAAGAATTTTCTTTCAGTTTGATGTAGTCAATAATAATTTGCTTCTTGAACATACGCAGCTTATCGACATCAGCCGGCTGATACGTAGCACCAAGCAATTGGGCTGCCAGCTCCCTTGTTTCATCAGGAGTTAAATCCAGTGCAAAGTCTGCCTCGTCACTATCGGGATCATCAAAGAAATAAACTTCCCGCTTTCCTGTATGATGTACAACAATCACCAGCATATCATTCTCTGAGGTAAGCATCGTTATTTTTTGACCGATACCCGGTAGCTGGGACACAGATATTTTTTTCAATGAATTTCACCATCCTAAAAATAAAAAGCCAGAGACTTTTCTCCAGCCTTATTTATATTACACATATGTGTGTTGCCATGTAATGTGTGTTTATTCACCAAGATGTTCTTTAATTACTTCTTCAATCCCTTTAATTGCTTCCTCTTCATCAGTTCCTTCAGCGCTTATTGTAATTTGTGCACCTTTTGGAATACCAAGAGACATAACGCCCATAATCGATTTCAAATTGACTTTCTTGCCGTTGTATGAAATTTCCACTTCGGACTCATATTGTCCCGCCTTGTTAACCAGCAATGTTGCAGGACGTGCGTGTACACCTGTATCTGCAGTAATTGTAAATGTTTTTTCTGTCATTTTATTTCATCCTTCCAAAATGTATAATTAGCTGTTTGTCCTACGCTGAACAACGCATCTATGTTTTTTGCTCAAACACATTCATATTATATACTATTATTCACCGAAAATGAACCAAAAAAGACAAAATAACAAACTCATGTTAAAGTTTATGTATAGAAATGAAAAATAACCGATGACATGTCGTCGAATTTTGGGAGGAAATCAAATGAGTGTACATATTGGAGCACAATCTGGTGAAATCGCTGACAAAATTTTGTTGCCTGGTGACCCGCTACGGGCAAAATACATTGCGGAAAACTTTTTGGAAAATGCCAAGCTTTATAATGAAGTGCGCGGCATGTATGGGTTTACTGGCACCTATAAGGGTGAGCGGGTTTCCGTACAAGGAACCGGTATGGGAGTGCCTTCCATTTCCATCTATACAAATGAGCTGATGGAAAGCTACGGCGTGCAGAAATTGATTCGTGTTGGTACATGCGGTGCGATTCAAAAAGACGTAAAGGTACGCGATGTCATTTTGGCACAAGGTGCAACAACTGATTCACAGATGAATCGCGTTATTTTCAACAACATTGATTATGCGCCACTAGCTGATTTCGACTTGCTAAAAAATGCCTATGATGTTGGAAAAGCAAAAGATCTTCATTTACGTGTCGGGAATGTGTTCACCAGTGACGCTTTTTACCGGGATAACGCCGAAGCGCTTCACAAATTGCTGGCAGCCTACAAAGTGCTGGCAATCGAGATGGAAACGACCGCATTATATACACTGGCTGCAAAATACAATCGTCAAGCATTGTCTATTCTGACCGTTTCCGACCACCTGTTAACCGGTGAGGAAACAACCGCACAAGAAAGACAAACTACCTTTAATGATATGATTGAAGTAGCATTGGAAGCAGCCATTAAATAAGGCGCACATGTGACTTACTGAAAAGAACTGCCCCTCCTTTTAGCGGGGCAGTTCCATTTTTAATTTGCATTCATTTGTTCACGAAAAACCTGTAGTGTTTCATCTTCATTTAAATCCGTCAGCTGCTTTTCCGTCAATTTGCCGTCTCCACGTTTGACTACATATACTTCCAATTCCTTTTTACCCCAATGGCTGTACACATCCTCTACCGTATCATAATAGAGGTCGATTTTGTTTCCTTTTATTGCAGCTCCTTTATCGGCAACTACTCCGTAACCATAACCTGGAATGAACAATATTGTGCCAATTGGGTACACATTCAAATCTGCAGCGATTGTCGAATATAAATCACGTTTTACTTTTACACCAGAGTACGTGATTCCATACTCGGGATGTCCCTGTGTTTTTCCAGTCGATTCAACTCCGGCTGTATATCCTGTTGCAATAACCGTTTCGGTTGGGTATTTTTTAATTTGTACTGCCTCTTCCAATGTTTTCGGCCCTTTAATTTGTTCACTGGAAATATACATTGTGTTGGCATCCGCATGATTTAATGACTTTTTCTTCAAAGCTATTTCTCTAGTTTCATGGGCATTTGCATATCCCAATGCATTGGTATGCTGCTGCTCTGCGTAGGCTCGTATATCTTCCAAAGATACATTGGAAATCGTTGTAACAGTCGTATACAATGCACCAATAAATAGCAAGCACATGCCTACTCGTTTCATAAAACTTCTCATTTTCATGATAACACCCTTTCTGGATGTCATCATGTCCAATCTACTATCTTTTTATGCATATTTCGTACAAAAAAATTATTTTTCCGACTATTTATACCTATTCATTTGTTCCATAAATATAAAAAACACTTGAATTTCTTCAAAAATTGTCGTTTACAAAACGCTCAGTCCGTATCCATCCAGAAACAACAATTTTATGCTTTTACGAAAAAATCCAAGTGTCTATTCCACAAATCAAAACATTTGATAGCCGCTCTTGCGCAGCAATTTAATTACAATCCCCGAAACAATCGTTCCGACAAAGCCGGAAATCAAAATCGTTATATCCGCCGCAGCAAGGGTTGCCAGTTCCTCGCCCAGCTTTGAAAACGATTCACCCGGCGCCTTGAAATATGCTGTAGTTGGCATGCCATCAATCATCATAATAATGATGATGGGATATAAACATGCCATTAGCCATGTTCTTCTCAAAAGCATATTTACAATAAAAGCTATACCGAAAAATATGACAAAATATAAAAGAATGGAAACAATCAACTGTATCAACTTATATTCCCCTTCGCGCGCTTTATTTCTATTCCAACAAACTTATTTCATGATAAAACGAAAGCGGGATAAACGCAACTTTTCCGCGGATTTAGTAGAAAAAATTAAATTTGCCTTTTTGAAACAGAAGATTCCATCCACCCAATCTTATCAAATATCGATTATCAATCATTTTTTTCATAAATGTAGCTTTCCAGCCAAATATTTTCCAATTTTTTAGGATAACAGCAATTGCGTCATCATTTCCAAGAGAAGCAACAGTGCCAAGGGTCTTTGGTACGAACGCTTCCAATTTCTCCTCGCCCTTGAGCCTTTTTATGATATTTCGGGCTGCAACTTTTGCTTGTCGAACTGCCATTTGCGCTGTTGGGGCCACAACTTGTCCAGTTTCAGGATCCTTGATTGATGCACAGTCTCCAAGTACAAAAACATCCTCATACCCAGGTGCCCGCAAATCTTCCATGACCTCGACTTTACCACGATTCGTCTGAAATCCCGAAACTTCCACGATAGGATTTGCCTTGACACCTGCTGCCCAAATAGTTGTCATGGTTGGGATTTGTGTAAGCATGCCGTTTTTTTTATAAACGATATTATCTGGGTTGCATTCCTTTAATAATGCCCCAGTTATAAATTCCACACCACGGGCTTCCAGAGAGTTCATCGCATACTCGACCAAGTCAGGATCGAATCCGGGAAGGACGGTTGGTGAACCCTCGATATTAATCACGCGCACCTTGGCTTTGTCTATATCGTACTCTGCACATAATTCGGGAATGCGATTTGCAAGCTCCCCAAGAAATTCAACGCCTGTGAATCCACCGCCTCCCACAACAATATTCAACCGAGCGGGATTTTTTTTCTTTTCATTATGATATTGCGCAAAATTATAGGACAAATGTTGCCGCAACAACCTTGCTTTATTCAACGTAGAGATCATGAACGCATTTTCTTTTAACCCTGTAATACCGAATGTAGCTGTTTCAAAACCCAATGCAATGACTAAAATGTCGTACGTCAATTCACTATTTGCCAATTTCACTTTTTTCTCATCCGGCTGAATTGCTTTGACAGTATCTATTACAAGATGAACACGACGTTTATCGATTACTTCGTCAAGTGGTATTCTTGTTTGATCATGATGGATGGTACCGGCTGCTGTTTCATGAAGCCAGGTTGTCTGATAGTGATAATCATGCTTATTTACCAGCGTAATATCGGTGTGATGATGCTTCAACTTTTTCTGCAAATGCAACGCTGTCATCAACCCGCCGTAACCGGCTCCCAAAATAACAATTTGTTGCTTATTCACGGTGGTCCCCCCAAATTATTCGTTTCAAAGTTTGTGATGTTTTTCACTTAATATGATAAAATTTACCGATTACAAGCTATATTGTAACTAAACTGTAACATAGACCAATTATTATAATAACCTTTTAAACACATGATTTCAACCGATTGTTACTCATTTTTTCGTATTTGCATGCACAATATTACTAACTCCAATTGGTTTATGATACGATAAGTATGGTTTATAGATTGTGAGCAAATTGGAGGTTTCGAAGTTGTCAGACGAAATTGTGGACATTACAATTATCGGCGCGGGTCCGACGGGAATGTTTACAGCATTTTACGGCGGTCTGCGTCAAGCAAGTGTCAAGGTCATCGAGAGTTTGCCGCATACGGGCGGACAATTAACCGCCTTGTATCCGGAAAAATATATATATGACGTTGCCGGTTTTCCAAAGATCAGAGCACAAGAGCTTGTCGATAATTTGGAAGAGCAGGCGCGCATGTTCAACCCCGAAATTATTTTGGGTCAATCCATCGTCAAGGTGGAGCGGCTGGAAGATAATATTTTAAAGTTAACTGCCGACAATGGGGACGAACATTATACAAAAGCAATGATCATCACTGCCGGTAATGGAGCTTTTCAACCAAGACGTTTGAAAATATCATCTTCCGAGCAATACGAGGATATCAATCTTCATTATTATGTGAAAGATATGGACGTGTTCAGGGATAAGCGCGTCGTGCTGCTTGGCGGAGGTGACTCGGCCGTTGACTGGGCATTAATGCTGGAACCAATTGCTGAAAAGGTAACACTTGTACACCGCCGGGACAAGTTCCGGGCGCACGAATCCAGTGTGGAACAATTAATGCATTCTAGTGTGGAAATATTGACACCGTATGTACCCGCCGATTTTATTGCGACAGATAAAATTGAGCGAGTCATCTTGGAAGAAGTAAAAGGTGATAAAATCATTGATATGGAAGTGGATGCCGTTCTCTGCAACTATGGTTTTGTTTCCACACTCGGTCCAATAAAGGATTGGGGATTATACATTGAAAAGAACAGCATTGTTGTTAATACGAAAATGGAAACAAACATACCCGGCATTTATGCGGCAGGAGATATTTGTACTTATCCTGGAAAAATCAATCTGATTGCCACCGGATTTGGCGAAGGTCCAACCGCAATCAACAATGCAATGCAGTATATTAATCCAAAAGCGCGTGTTCAGCCAAAACATTCAACCAGCATGTTTCAATAAGTTCTAGAAATAAGCAAAGGTGCGGAAATAATTCCGCACCTTTGTTAATAGCGCACCAAATTCTTTCAAATTCCATGCGTTTCTTTGAAGATGTATTAAAAGTCAATACGAAAACAGTTTTACGTGAACTGTCTCAGCATTTTTCCGGAGCGCCAACATTTTTGTCAGTTCGAAAAGATGATCCGCATCCGCATGATACAATCGCGTTCGGATTATCAATGCTGAACCCACCGCCCATCATATTTTGTTTGAAATCAATTGTCGTTCCTTCAATAATGGGTATGTCCTGTTTGAAAATAACAACCGGAATGCCGTTGATTTCATCGACCATATCCAGTTCTTCATTCACATCATATTCAAAACCAAGGGAATAGGATAGCCCGCTGCAGCCACCACCTGTAATTCCAAAGCGGAACCGAACATTTTCTTCTTCTTCTTTCATCATTTCCTTGATTTGTCTGCTTGCGTTATCTGTTATCGTGATAACCATAACAATCCCTCCCTTTCTTTTAGTAGGCTTTATTCAAGTATACAAACAGAAAATCATGGTTGCAACCGTTTCGATTTTATTTTGTTTCTTGACGTAACGCTGCCCCATTCTTTTCCAATGCCTCGTAAACGGTTTTCAATCTTGTAATTCCTTCTGCCACAATTTCGTCATTCACCAGTACTACCGGATAAAATAAATCCTCATCCCATATTTTTTGTACAAAGTCCCTTTGCTGTTTATCTTCCGGTGGATTATCCATATCCACATATTGGTAAGTAATGCCTTGATCCGCATATTTTCTCGCAATAGCTGCCTGAAGCCATTCGTACGTATCCTTTGAACCAGGTGCACCCACACAGCTGGCACAAATTTTTTCCGCTCCATAAACAGTAATCGTAATAGGTGTACTTCCCATTTCCAATTCCCCCTCTTCCTGCCTTTCAACTACTTTTATTTTACAAAATCACAGGGAAAAGATAAAATAAAATTGACCAGTGAATAAAAATGTATTGCTAAAATAGATTTTTTACTGAAATCGTTTTATAATAATGGTTAGGAAAGGGGAATGAGAAAATGCAGGAACAAGTTCAAGAAGTAATCAATAAATTACGCCCTTTTTTGCTTCGCGATGGCGGAGATGTTGAGCTGATCGATGTTGATGACAATGGTGTCGTGATGCTTCGTCTAATGGGTGCATGCGGTAATTGCCCCAGCTCAACCATAACTTTGAAAGCCGGCATTGAGCGGGCATTGATGGCAGAAGTACCAGGAATTACAGAAATTGAACAAGTATTTTAATATCATACATGAAGTTGGAGACACAGCTAATGCTATGTCTCTTTTTTAATGTTAAGTAAGTGCAGTGAAGCTTGCTTGGGGCGACAGCTATGTTTGGCTGCAGCGTGTTTGCTCTTATTTATTTTAAAATTTTTCGTTGCTTGTCGCATCTGAATGCATATCTTTGCTTTTCGAAAGGGCTTGTATTGCGATATTCCCTGGGGAATGAAAGCAAGATAAAAAGAAAATAGTCGGTTATTTATTAAGAAGAAGTGTCTAGCGGGTTGGTACATTGGCTACGGGAATTGATGCACCTTATCTGTTACCTTTTGACAGTGCTTTTGCTGGGTTTGGGCACTGAGACGCCCCATCAGTGACCTTTTGACCGTGATTTTAATGAGTTTGGGCACTGATAGAAAATTTTAAAAGCAACGGTGAGAAAAAGGTGTTTAGCCTTGATAGCATCTTAACTGAATCCATTGATGGCGGTGGTTATAATAAAGATTACGGCTTACTTGGATCAAATAAGCATCGGAGGATTGCGTGAAACTTTACTCACGCAACTGCCAACCTGTCAATTAGCGTTGGTAAAGATTGATTCTCCGCAACCTACTAAGTTTATTACAAAGGATAACCAGAAAAACTCCTATTATAGATATAGAAACAGCTCATCAACATTTTACAAATAATGGAATCGTTACTACCGAAATTGATATCTTCGGTGGAATGAAACATTTTGACTTCTTTGACCCCGGATGGTAACCCATTTAGTGCGGTCAATGAATTTGATACCTCCCCTGCCCCACTCTAATAATGCAAAGGAAAGGCAAGATAGAGATATGCGGAATAGATAATATATAGGAAATTGACTTTATTACCTTTATAGTCAACATATATCTATCTCAACATAGAAATCCCGATTACATGGTGATAACCGGGATTTTCATATTCCTTCATAGATTACTAGTCTAATATCTTTAAACAAAAATATCTAAAATTAAAGTAAACCCAAACGCTACAAATGCAAGGATTGTTTCCATCACTGTCCATGTTTTAAACGTTTCCTTAACCGTTAACCCCATGTATTCTTTCACTAACCAGAAACCTGCATCATTTACATGCGAGAGCATTAATGAGCCAGCTCCTGTAGCAATAACAAGTAACTCTAAGTTAACCCCTGACATAGATGCAACAACCGGCGAAACAATTCCAGCTGCTGTCGTTAATGCAACGGTTGCTGATCCTGTTGCAACACGGATTAACCCTGCTACAAGGAATGCAAAGACAATAGGTGATAATGATATTTGTTCAGACATCATAGCAATGGCATCACCAACACCACTATCAATCAAGATTTGTTTAAATCCTCCGCCAGCACCAATAATAAGGATAATGGATGCAAGTGGTAATAAACACTCTTCTGTTAATTTCTTGATTAATTTTCTATCCATTCCTTGGCGATATCCTAGGAAGAAATATGCTGCAAAACAAGAAATTAATAGAGCAATGACCGGACTTCCGATAAACAAGATTATGCTTTTGACAATCCCTGGTAAAAATTTAAGATATGGAGCAATGACGGTTAGGGCCATCAAGATAACAGGCAATAAAATGATAAAGAATGAAATGCCTGTACTTGGCAATGCATTTGCCGTCTTCGTTTCCACTCGGATTAGTTCTGGTTCTTTTTCAGGAATTACTCGTTTATGAATCCATTTTGAAAATATCGGTCCTCCAATTATAGCCGTTGGGAAGGCAATCAATAAGGAATAAAGAAGAACACGTCCCATATCTGCTTCATAAATTCCAATAGCTGTCATCGCACCTGGATGTGGAGGGACTATTCCATGTACAATTGATAAACCAGCTAGAACTGGAATTCCTATTAATAAGATGTTTTGTTTTGTTGTTTTGCGAATCGAAATAACTAAAGGAAGTAAAATAACTAATCCAACCTCAAAGAATACAGGAATCCCGATGATAAAACCGGATAACAGCATGGCCCATGGAAGCTTCTTCACTCCAAACTTTCTAACAAAGAAGTCGGCTACCTGCATACCCGCACCGGAATCTGACATCATCTTTCCTAGAATGGTTCCGAGTGCTAATATACCAATTAGATGTCCTAATACACTACCAACACCCGTTTCATAAGCATCAACAATGCTGTCCAATGGAAGTCCAGAAAAGACAGCTAAAAACAAGCTGGCTACTGTTAAACTTATAAATGCATGCCATTTCCACCATGACACACCTAAAATAACAATGACAATTGCTATCACTGTAATAGCAAGTAAATATAAATTCATATTGTTTCTCCTCTCTTTATAAACCGCTTACATCTCCTTCAAAATTTAGAGATGCTATATAGAATCGTTATAAGTCACGATATAATTCTGTTTTGCTGTATTATAGTATCCTTCACTATATTCCAATACATTTCCCACTTCATCACTGGACCGTCGAATTCTCTTTAATACAGCTGTATTTTTTTCCAGACTTAACGCTTCACTAATATGATCGGGTGCGACTGAAACAGTGAACTCATCCTGAAATGATTCAAGACGTATATTATTTTCTTCTAAAAAGCGATACAAAGAATTAATTTGAATATCCTCTATTTCTTCCTTGCTCATGTGCAATAAAATATAATGAGTGAAATAAATATACGGCTCATGATCTAATAGGTAAATTCGATCAATCTGTAGACATTCTTCCCCAAATAAAGAATAGAGTACAGATTCTTGAGGTAGCTTGGTCATCTGTACGTTTATAATTTTTTTTGTGATATTATGACCTTTCTCTACTAAAATCTCCGTAAAGCGCTTACCCTTTGAAAGCTTTGCAATAGAAACATTTGCAATTACTTTTGTCCCTTTGCCACTTTTCTTTTCAACATAACCTTCTTGTACAAGCTCTTTAATTGCGTTTCGAACCGTAATCTTACTTACATTAAATTCCTCTTCTAATTGAGGTTCGGAGGGAATGTTTGTATTAATTGGGTAAATGCCATGTAAAATACGATCCTTCAATATTTCCTTAATTTGTATATACAATGGGCCCTTTTTCCTACTCACCATCATTCCCTATCCCTACCTTTATCTTTTTATATCTTCAGTTGTCCCTCTCATTGCGGACAAGACTTCCGCTTCTGTTGACATTGGAGTATCCCCAACAACGCTACATGCCAACATACCAGCAGTTGCCGCAAATTGAACTGTCTCCTTGGGTGAGAAGTCAGATAACTCACCATGCAAGATTCCACTCGTATAAGCATCACCGGCTCCAATCCTGTCATATACAGAAAAGGTAGTGTTTGCCGAAAATGTAAACTCCCCATTTTTATACATATAACCCTGTAATGAATGGGTATTATCACTGTTAACTCGACGATGGGTCCCTGCAATCGTTTGAATGTTGTATTTTTCTGCTACTTTAGGAATTAAATCTTCAAGCTGTTCCCTTCTTGAGGTCTTGTCTGTCTCCATTCCTAAAATATAAAGCGCATCTTTTTCATTCATCATAACGATATCGGCCAATGAAAGCATGTCCTCATAATGTGGCTTGGCTTGCTTATAGCCCCCATCCCATAAAGAAGGTCGGTAATTACAGTCGAAGCAAACGATCCCGCCCTTTTCTTTTACACGTTTGGCTAGAATCTTCATGCTCTCACGGACTTTATCTGTCATTGCAAGTGCAATACCACAAAAGTGTATAACGTCTGCGTTTTCCGCGATCAAGTCTACATCATAATCTGAAACATCAGAAGTATTAAACGTACTTTCTAGACGATTTGTATACGTCACACGACTCGAACGTTGCCCATATCCATTTTCTAAAAAGTACATTCCAATATATTTACCTTCTCTTGCAATAAAATCACGCCTTATTCCTAAGCGTTGTAAAAAGGAAATTGCCGCATCCCCTAAAGGGTTATCTGGAAGCTTTGTAACTAGATAGCCATCATGCCCAAACTTTGTCATTGCAGAAGCTAGATTTACCCCCGTGCCTGAAAAGGAGTATTGCAATGTGTTTGCTTGTGTCAGGAGTTCATATCCTGGCACCTGCAAACGCATCATCACTTCTCCAAATGCTACAATCTTTTTAGGCATATCTAGCTACCAAATCTTTTGTAATTGCTAATAATTTCCGAACGTCTTCCTCATTTGTTTTTCCAGTCTCTTTATTAATAATAGAAGAATATACATGAGGAATAACTTTTGGCACTTTTGCTTCCAAGGCAATTTCCAAGATTGTTGCAAAATTATCTAAATCAATTCCACCAGTTGATTCTAAAGCGAATCCTTCTTCAGCACATGCTTTAGCAACAGCACGAAATTCATCTTCATGTTCTAATCCTTTCATTGGGAAGTATTTCAATGCGTTCCCTCCCATATCACGAACAAGTGCGATTGCCGCTTTGATTGGAACAATAGCTGTTTCTTCTGCTTCTGCACTAATAGGACCTGTAGAAATATTTACGAAGCCAACCTTACCAGTTGGGGAAACAAGGGAGTTAATCCAACTGTCCTTTTCAGCTAAGTTAGCCCGTGTCGCTCCAACTGCTGGGAAGACTTGATTAATGTGAGAACCTGGATAATATTTTGCAATTTCAGCAACAACTGCTGCTTGTCTATTATCACCAGCACCTAAACCAATGGAAACAGCGTCATCAATAGCTTCTCCATATTCCTTCATCGCTATAACAGCTGCTTCTACTGTAGGATAGTCTTTTGAAAGCACTCCAACTAAAACGTGTCCCTCTGCCGCTTCAAAGACTTCTTTTGCATTTTCAATTCCATTCGCCAAAACATTTAAAGCCACTCTATTTTGATAAAAACGTTTTTCTATAGTCATCATTTTTTTCCTCCTAAAATTGCCTTTAATTGCGCTTCAATTATATAAATATCGTCACCTTGTAATGGGCGAGGATCAATATCAAAGAAGCCTTGGCGAATTCCATAATCTCTTGTATAAATGGCAATTTCCCCATTTCTTAATTGATCATTTACTTCCTTTGCACTCATGTTAGCTTCTTTAGGATCAATATGAATACGTGCTCTAAAAATGGCCCTTCCCGCTTCATCTTGTACGATTGTTACTTTTACACCATCTATATTGTCTAATGACTTCAGTACTTCAAGACTTTCCTTTTCTGCTTTGCTATTATCAATTTTGACAAAGTATTCATCTAATGCTTGAAGTAAGCCAAATGTAGTTTCCTTTCCAACCTTCATACTTCTACCAATACAATGAAGTTGAACTTTTACCCATTCGATATATTTTTTCTTTCCAGCTACAATACCAGATGTTGGTCCCTCAATCGCTTTAGAGCCACTGTATATTGCTAGATCAGAAATTTGCACATATTTTTTCAAATCTTCCTCAGCAGCGGCGTCAACAATTAATGGAACGTGATGTGCTTGAGCTACTTCCCATGCCTCTTCAACGGAAATCATATTCTTTTGAACAGCATGGTGGGATTTGACAAATAAAATGGCAGCGGTGTTCTCATTGATTGCATCTGCAATATGTTCCGCTTTCCCTTCATTGGCATATCCAACCTCGACTAATTTTCCACCGCCAAGAGACACCATTGTTTCTACTGGTGCACCGTATTGTACATTATGCCCTTTTAACATGATGATCTCATTTCTTTGGATCGTTTCTTGGTGAAGTCTTTCACTCTTCCGGCGGTTTCCTTCCGTAACAATTGCTGCAACGGAAAGGGCAATACCACTTGAAGCAGAGTTCACTACTACAGCGGATTCAGACTCAAGTAAACCCGCGATATGTGCCCCAGCTTTGTCCACTAAATCTGAGATTTCTACATAATTTTGACCACCGATTTTCATTGCTTCCATAACTGTATCTGTTGGAGCAGAAACACCTAAAATACTCATTCTTCCGCTCGCATTAATAACCCGTTTCAATCCGTATTTAGCATTCAATGTATTCTCCATTTATCACCACTCCTTTAACATGAATTGCTTGATCTGCATTTCGTTCTTCCCCTTCAGAATCCCGTAAAACAACCGACTCATCTTCCACGGAAAACAAAGTAAGATTGGCAATATCCCCCGTAGAAATCCGTCCAAGTTCTGGTTTCTTCAGCCACTTAGCCGCATCGACTGTTACCGCATCAATGATTTCTTGAAGGGAGTAGCCCAAATGGAGAAACTTTGTTAAAACACTTGCCATGCTATATACCGGACCTTCTAGACGATTCTTCCGGTAAATATCTGTGCTTATCGTATTAAAGTGAATTCCATTCGCTTTTGCTTGTTCTGCTATTTTAAATGAAAAGCTTGCATTTCCATGTCCAACATCTAAATGAACCCCTCGTTCAATTGCTTTAAGTAATTTAGGAAGTGGCTTTCCGGATTCGTCAAATAAATTATTTGGTTTTCCATTTAAGAAATGAGTAATGATATCATTTTTCTCAAGTAAATCAAGGACATCATTAATGTTAGGCGGAGCGGAGCCAATGTGAACCATAAGCGGTAAACCAGTTTCTTTTGAAAACTTGCGTGCTATTTTTAATGGTTCCACACCGTTAGAGCCAACCACACTCGCGCTTATCCTAGCTTTTAGCCCAACAATAAAGTCTTCATTTGCCGCTGCTGCCTTTAATAATTTCTCTTCATTTAACCAAGAAAGATTCGTGAGCTCATCGACTTGTTTTAAGCCAATTCGTGAAATATTTAAGAAAGCAAACACATTTGTTTTTGCCTTTTTTGAATTGCTGACTAAATCATGAATTCGGTCAGCCCCGGTACTTCCAGCGTCTACAATCGTTGTGACACCTAATTTATAACCAATCTCATCTATATCATCACCATATGGATCAAATTCCGGAAATGCGTGTACATGCATATCGATCCATCCACTGGAGACGTATACTTTCTTCTTAAAATCTATTATTTGATCTCCTACGCCCATTCCTGGGGGAGCAATATCTATAATCTTCTTATTTTCAACTACAATATCTACAACAGTTCCATCCGTCATCATTACATTTTGCAGTATGAAGCTAGCTGTCATCTCTATCATCCCTTTTGATTGCGCTTACTTTTTTTCTTCACAAGAGATAGAATAACACTATTTTTCCACTTAGTCAATATAACGTTATAATGTTTGATTTATAATTTTACTCAAGGTGTTGGAACGGGGAATTCTCTTAAATTTAGCTAAGAGAGGGGCTGTGCGATTTCCTCAATTATTGACTTAGTTTTAAAATTACCATAAAGTAGAAATAACCCATCATATGACATTCGGTTCGGATAAGTATGTTCTAAAAGTAGGGAAGGGAGAAATATTTTATGGAAGCCAGAAAGATTAATCACGTTGGACAAATTGGTATACCTGTTAAAGACCTAAATAGGGCACTAGTCTTTTATAAAGAGAAACTAGGTCTCTCTCTCTTATTTAATACGGATAGTATGGCCTTCTTTGAATGTGATGGCTTGCGGCTTATGTTAACACTTCCGGAAAAAGAGGAATTCGCCCATCCAAGTTCTGTTATTTATTTTCAAGTAAATAATATTAAAGATAATTATAAGCTCTTAGAAAATCAAGGAGTTATCTTTATCGATGAGCCACATGTTATAACTAAAATGGGCCAAACTGAAACATGGATGGTAATTTTTAAAGATACGGAAGATAATACTCATGCATTGATGAGTGAAGTACAGATTAAAAAAAACCAAAAGGTGTCTCCATTTACAAACGCTCTCCTTTTGGTTTTTTAATATCTTTACTCAGCCCTAGGTTATTCAACTCTTTGCTTTACCATTATTTAATTTATGATATGGTTTTTTCACGCTTAGATCACTCTTCCACTCCAAAGCAACAATCAATTGGAAAAACAGCCATTCATACAACTCAATTCTATTCAACCGGTGTTTTTGCCCCATTTCCATAAAAATATCCGTCCAAATTATCCAGACATAGCTGAATCATGTCCTTACGTGTTTGCCAACTTGCAGAACCGATATGCGGCAGACAAACGACATTTTTCAAGGCAACGAGTGGATGGTCACTTCCAATCGGTTCATTTTCAAATACGTCCAGTCCGCAGGCTTTAATCACGCCTGATTGCAGTGCCTCAACCAGGTCCGCTTCGTTGACAACCGCCCCTCTCGAAGCGTTAATAAATATGGCATCTCGCTTCATCTTTTCGAATGCCGCTTTATTAAACATTCCTTTTGTTTCCTGCGTCGCCGGTATCAAGGAAACGACAAAATCAGATTGTCTGAGCAGATCGTCCAATTCCACATACGTTGCCGGAATTTGTTTTTCCGCTTCCGGTTTGCGGGTCCGATTGTGATACAGCACCTGCATATCGAAGCCCCTTGCTCTTTTGGCTACTGTTTCGCCTATCCTTCCCATGCCGACAATTCCAATTGTTCGATGATGTATATCATTGCCCGCCAAGAAAAACGGCGACCATACCTTCCATTCATCCTGTTTAATTACTTCGCTTGCCTCTACAATTCTTCTGGCAGTTGCCATCAACAGCGCAAATGTCAAATCGGCTGTCGTTTCAGATAAGACGTCCGGCGTATTCGTTACGGTGACGTTGCAATCTTTTGCTGCCCGGATATCAATATTGTCATAGCCCACTGCCAAGTTGGCAATAATGTTCAATTGCGGATTTATTTCAAAAAAAGCCGCATCCAGTTTTTCTGTCAGCATTGTTATCAGACCGTCTGCTTGCTTACTTTCAGAAAGGAAAACATCCCTGGGCACTGGACTATCCTCCCTATTCCACATGCGAAATGTAAATCTGTCCGCATAAGGCTCCAAAAGGGATTCCGGCAATTTGCGGCAAACGTAAATGACAGGCTTCTTCATACGTAACACTCCAATTCCATTTTATCCATAGTCGATTGGGATCTGGGACAAGGGACCTGTCCCCCTGTCCCCCAGTGTACCAATTACCGGGTTGTAAATCCAATCAGCTTTTCTCCGGTGGTGATTTTTCCGCTTAAAGCCAACTTACGATCGGAATTTGCAATTTTTCTGCAGAAACACCCGATATTTCAAACAGGTTTGCTAGTCTTTTTTCGTAGCGATCCTGTTTTTCCACGAGCGTTTGTAATTGCTCGTATGGATAATTTTTTTCATCTGATGTGCGAAACCCTTTTTCCAAGCAATCCAATAAATCCGCTGGGAACAACAATCTGGCGTAGAGCATGCGCATGCTGAAAATTGATAAATTTCGTTGTGCCTGGTAATCCCTCAAAAATTCCGTTGCTTCATTTACATTTTCCTGCTCCAGGAAACAGGCACGCATATATTCTGCTACATCGCGAACAGGATGATCGTAGACGAGTTCATTAAACCAAATAACAGGGGAAAATGCGTTCTTTTCAAACCGGCGGAATGCGATAACACCGCGATCGCCCCCATGATATCGCGGATCTGCTTCCGTTTCATGCATATATTGAATGGCATTCTCCGTTCTGCCAATGACGTAAGGAAAAATATCCATTACCAGCCGATAATATTTCCCCGGGTGCTTATTCGCCGCCTTTTCCAATTGCTTTTCAAAAACAGTCAGTTTATTGACCCATAATTGCTTCCATTGTCCGTAACTGGAAATTTTATGTGGAACGAATGCATACCCTTCACTAGCTCGGTGAAATTGCGCCAAAGCCTTGCCTTGACTATATCCAATCATATCAGATGGTGCCAACACCCTGGTAACCAGGTATTGTTTTTCGTTTCCGGTAATGTACCAGGAACCGTCGAGCTTTTGAATGGGTAAAGCAATCTGTTTAAAAGATCTTTCCTGTAAATGATAGGCAAGCGTTGCTTTTTCCATATCAATTGCTTCATCACCGCTTGAAGGGAGGATAAAATACATATATGTACCATCTGTATAGCTTTCCCTCTCTCCAAAACTGCGGCTTTGTCTGACGGAAATCCCATATTCCGATTGGAAGACATGCTCCATTTTTCTCCCTCCTTGCTATTATTACTAATGTATGTATAAAATAATGTAAATTAACCGTAAAATGACAAACTGAAGAAACAGGTGACAAGATGGATAAAGTACTGAATAAAAGCGAACTGGAAATTACCGCAAGAAACTGGCTGGAAGAACGCGGCGTGACATTAAAAGACATTGCGGAGCTCGTATATTATTTACAAGCAAAATATCACGATGATTTAACCCTGGAGGAGTGTCTTTACAATGTGGACCGCGTCCTGACAAAACGTGAGGTGCAAAACGCTATTCTTACAGGAATTCAGCTGGATAGACTAGCAGAACAAAAATTGCTGGACCAGCCATTGCAAGAAGCGCTTGAAATTGATGAGAGCTTGTACGGCATCGACGAGATTGTTGCTTTTTCAATCGTCAATGTTTACGGATCGATTGGGTTTACCAATTATGGCTTCATCGACAAGCAAAAACCCGGCATATTAAAAAAACTGAATGATAAAACAACCGGAGAAGTGCATACCTTTCTGGATGATATTGTCGGAGCAATCGCAGCGGCCGCTTCAAGCAGGCTGGCACATTCAAATGCGGATGATACGCTAAAAACATTGGATTAAAAAATCAAGGCAGCTTTTTTCTGCCTTGATTTTTATATACGATCCATCCATTCTGCCAAATGACGGACATAATATGTCGGTTTATGTTCCAATTTTTCGTAGTCCGCAAACGGTGTCACACCGGTAAACACCATGAGTGTATCCATACCAGCATTAACACCGGCGAGAATATCCGTATCATAATTATCCCCGACCAGTAAAGCATCTTCTTTTGCTACTCCAAGAACCTTTAACGCCTGCTCGATGATAATTTTTTCCGGCTTGCCAATAAATATCGGCTGTTGCTTGGTACTGACTGTCAAAACAGAAGTTAACGCTCCATTTCCGGGTAGCAGCCCCCGTTCGGACGGAATGGAAATATCTCCGTTTGTAGAAATAAATGTTGCCCCGTTGCGAATCGCCAAACACCCGATAGCCAACTTTTCATATGTTATTTCTCTGTCGATACCAAAGATGACAAAGTCACTATCTTCCTTTGCAAATCGCAGACCTGCTTCTTTTACTGCTGTTTTGATACCATCCTCACCGATGACATAACAGCTGGCATCTTCCTTTTGCTCTTTGACGAATTGAGCGGTAGCCATGCTTGTCGTAAAGACATGATCTGGTGTGGCGTGAACCCCCATGCCATTTAAAGTTTTTGCTACCTCTACTGGTGTTTTTGAGGAATTGTTTGTTACGAATAAATAAGGGATATCCTTTTCCGCCAATTTTTTAATAAAAGCGGGGGCATCGTCAATCACTTCATTCCCCCTATAAATTGTCCCGTCCAAATCAATCAAATAACCTTTATATGTTTTCACTGTAAAAGCCCCTTAGCTGTTTTCATCATTCGTAAAAGCATTTGCGACATCCAGCTCCGTATGAAGGTACGTACGAATTTGACTGCTGAATCGTGTTAATGCCTCACTATTTGTTTCCAATACCTGTTTGATTTGATCATGATCAATATTTATGTAGTCCCTGACTAGTAAATTTCTAAGACCAATTACTTTCTTCAGGCTGTCACTGTCTTTTTCCAGCAGAACCTTTTCATCGGTCAAAATGTCGATGATGTCTTCATAGCCACCGGGATCGCGCATAATAAATCCGTCAATCATCATGTTACCTGTATCAATGATCGCTTCTATCAGCGTGTGCGCTATGCGTTCCAATGCCAACTGATCACGAAAACGATTCGTTATCGGTTCCTTTAGCTCTTCAAGCAGCTTTTCCATAAAAATTAATGTCGCCTCGATTTTTTTCCGTTCGACAAAATACATCGCTGTTCCCTCCTTAAAACCACTCCTATTTTACCATAATCCTACAGTTAAATGAACGAATGCCTCATCAGCTAAACCAATAACTGGCAATATAATAATGAGGCACACGAACAAACTAAACATATCAAAATAAGAGAGGAAGAATGGCATGGTTAAAAAGGACCGAAAAAACGATGGGACAGATTATGCGGATTTTTCAAATGTAGAAAAGCAGCGGCATCAATTAATCCCTGAAGAATTTCCCGAGGGTGCACTTGGTTCCTCATTCAATAAACATACGCCCGTAGAAGGCAAGTCAGCCCCATGGCAGGAGGGGCAGTACCGTGACAGTGCATTTGTCTTTCCTAACAAAGACCTGCATGATGACCTGCCAAGGCAGACTCCCGGGGCGCATCCCATCCATGATGAAGACTTCGATGAAGAGCAGTAGTCTTACTCAGGCTACTGCTTTTTGGCATCAGGCATTTTTTTCAAAATAAAATAGGCACAGCCAAAATTGCAATATTCATAAAGGTAATCTTCCAGGGCGCCAATTTTTGAATCGCAGCTGGCCTTTGCATGGGTATCTTCGTAAAATCCCTTTAAGCGCAGCTGGTCATAACCCCAGTCGCCTACGATGTAATCATATTTCTTTAGGATTTCGCTACTGCGGTTTTCCACGGCTTCTTTTTGAAATCCGTTTTTTACATCTTTCATAAGAGTATACGTCGTCCCAAATAATTCAATCATGTCTTTCTCACCCCATTCATCTCTCTATAGTTTAACATAATTCCCTTCATACCTCTTGGAAATGGCTACAAGTGATGGTTAATTTTCGAAAAACAATGCATGAATTATTTTATATTTACCAAACTAATGGCACAAGGAGGTATATGGATAATATGAAAAAGTATTTTATTGCTGTCCTCATTGCAACGGCAATCACGATAGCCGGGTGTAATGGCACGAATCATACTGTGAATGAACGTGAAAAAGTTGAAAACAATCTCAATCCAAATAAAGACAACCAAACACCAGTCGATCCGGAAGTCAATCATCGTGTTGGCTTTGTCAATTATAAAAAGGATCAGCTACAAGACCGCCCTGGAAGACATGACGTGATTACAATCGATCGCAATCAAATGGCTGACATGATTTCCAAACAGATTTTAAGAACGGAAAATTTTGATCAGGTCGCGACACTTGTAACGGATGAAGAAGTGCTGATTGCATATAAAAAAGCAGAAGACGCGGATCCGCACCGGGCGGCAACAACTGCAAAGCAAACTGCAATGTCAATTATGCCTCGCTATTTTGATGTGTATGTATCCGATAATCCGACGTTAATTGCAGATTTGCATAGCTTGCATAACGCCACGACGAAAAACAAAAATTATGATAATACCGTCGATAAAATCATTGCAGAAATGCAAAAATCGCCCCAAGGTGACGATTATATCAAACATAACCGCTAAGCTGGAAGGAGACAAGTGATAGGCATGTTAAGGCAGGTAAGGCGACTGATCATAGCCGGATGTTTCGTTTGCTTTCTATTTGCTGTGTATGCACAGGATGCAGCAGCAAATGAAAAAAAGATATACGACGACCGCACAGCATTGTACAAAAAAACAGAGGCATTAACCCACCTGCCTTGGTATTATATTGCTGCCATCGATCAATACGAAAGGCAAATCGATCCTAATGCAAAAGATGATCAGCTTGTCTCCATCCGAATCCCGGACGAAATTTGGTTCGGACCGGGAAATGTGACGCACATAAATGAAGAAAACCTTCTTTTACTATTTGGCGGAAAAGGAAAAGACGGAAATGGCGATGGTCAGGCTGATCCGAATAATCCTGAAGATGTATTGTACACAACTGCCATGATGGTAACCGAATATGGACTGAACGAAGAAGATATAAAAATCGGGCTTTGGCATTTTTACAAACGTGCATTAGCAGTTCAGACAATCAAGCAGACTGCCAAAGTATTCAAGACCTTTCAACATATTCATCTGACGGATCGTGATTTTCCGGTGGATATCAACTATAATTACAGCTATCGCAGCTCGTGGGGCGATCGGCGTGGCTTTGGTGGCCTGCGTATTCATGAAGGCACCGATATTTTCGCCGACTACCAAACCCCTGTCAAATCCACCACATATGGTGTGGTGGAAATGAAAGGATGGAATACGTACGGCGGCTGGCGAATCGGCATTCGGGATATTTTTAATATTTATCACTACTATGCCCATCTCAGTGATTATAACAAAGATCTACAAGTAGGAAAAGTCGTAAAGCCCGGTGATATACTTGGCAGCGTAGGTTCAACAGGCTATGGTCCCCCCGGTACTGCCGGAAAATTTCCGCCCCATCTGCACTATGGCATGTACAAGGACAATGGAAAAAGCGAATGGTCATTTGACCCGTATCCATATTTGCGGAAATGGGAGCAGATAGCCCGGCAAAAATAAAGCGTATTATTTTCATGTAAAAGAGCCCCCGCGGGAGCTCTTTTCATACGTGTTCAAAAGGACGCTTCTTTTTTTACTTATGGGTTAAGAAAGTAAAAAAATTGGGCTGTATTAATGTCATCTCCTATGACAGCCACGCCCGGCTCCAGCGCCCAGCAACTAGCAGATGTTTTGATGGGGCGAGTAATCGCAGCCCCAAGGGTTTTGGGTGGGACGGGTAATCTCAGTCCCAGGACGTCGTGCTTTTAGCCTGTAAGGCCGCTTGCGCCTTTGTTCCTACGGTTATTCAAATTTTGACTCCTTGGCCTTCCTCACTGCATGAACAATGCTTGCAGCCAATCCTCCCCAAATAATAACAATGCCGATAATCATTACAACAACTGCGGATGCCGACATTTAATTCGCCTCCCTATCTTGGATGGATTTCACTTCTTCTTCACCTTTTCGCCATTTGATGAGTGAAAGTACAATACCTAGAACCAAGGCGAGTGCAGCAATTGCCCATCCGACATAAATTAAACTATCCGGATATCCCTCATAGTTCCCGTTATCAGTTGAAAAGGCTTTAGTCAGGTTTTGCTTGAACAGACCGTAAATCATATAGCCCAAAACAATTGGAGTAATTACTCCAAGGCTGATCGTCCACCACGAACCAAGACGAATATCGGAAACATCATTGGCATGCTTTTGATATTCCTTTAGTTTGCGGAAGAGCCAAGCAACAACTACTACTTCAACGAGACCAAGCACAGCAACTCCGAATTGGTTGATAAAGTAATCTGTAACGTCCAGGAAGTTCAAGCCGCCCCTTGTTGCAAACATAAAGGAAATAATCGCAGCCAAACCCCCACCAAACATAACCGCTTTCGCTCGCGATATTTTGAATTTATCCACAAGACCGGCAATATATGTTTCACAAATGGAAATCAGCGAAGTCATTCCGGCAAGCACCAGTGAAGCAAAGAATAAGAATCCGAACAATTCGTTGAATGCCGGAAATTCATTAATAATTGCAGGAAATACAATAAACGCCAAGCCTACTCCACCGCTGACTACCTCGTCAACCGAAACACCCTGTTGAACAGCCATAAAACCAAGAACGGAGAATACACCAATTCCTGCCAGCAGTTCAAAGCCCGAATTGCCAAATCCGGTTATAAAAGCATTGTTTGTAATATCCGATTTCTTTGGTAAATAACTGGAATACGTAATCATGATCGCAAAAGCGATGGATAAACTGAAGAAAATTTGTCCATATGCTGCCACCCATACGTCAGGACTTGCAATTTTACTGAAATCCGGTTTGAAAAATGCATCCAGTCCTTCCAAAGCACCCGGAAGTGTAATTGCGCGGATAACAATAATCAAAAACACAACAACAAGTGTCGGAATCATGATACGGTTGGCAACTTCAATTCCTTTCTTTACACCGCGAAACAGTATGCCTAACGTCGCGAGCCATACAATAATGAGCTGAATCAGAACCCCCGGCACCAGACCGCCAATTTGCCCCGGATCAGCTACATGCAAATAATCACCTGTTAGAAATGTATCCGTGCTGCTGCCCCAGCTTAATTTGAAGGAAAATATCGAATACGATATTGCCCAGGCAATGATGACGGAATAATAAGTTGAAATCACAAATGCAACGAGTACACCCCACCAGCCTACGAATTCCGTCTTCTTATTCAATCTGCTGAACGTTAACGGAGCAGAACCGCGGTACTTATGCCCCATCGTAAATTCCATAATCAAAATCGGTATCCCTGCTGTTAATAATGCAAATAAGTACGGAATAAAAAATGCACCGCCGCCGTTTTCATAAGCAACGGACGGGAAACGCCAAATATTACCAAGTCCTATTGCAGAACCGACTGCTGCTAAAATAAAACCTGCCCTTGTCCCCCATTGTGATCGATTCTCCATTCTTGTACCTCCCCTTTTCACCCTTTTTTTGAAAATCAGGAAAAAGTTCCTATAATATGTCAATTTTTCCTGTTTTCAGATTTATTTTCTTTGATTATAACTGTACTTAGGCCATATGTCAAAACATTTTCAATTAAAAACGTATTCAATAATTTCCCGTGATGAAAAACACCTTCCACTTATTGTGAAAGGTGTTCATTACATCATATATTTTAGGCATTTTTTGGAACGGTTGTTTTATGGATGAATTTTTGCAGCAGCACGATAACTGCAATCACAACCATTGCCGAACCAAATGACAGGAACAAGCTGCCAGTTAATCCAACAACCAAATACCCAATTGCCGATGCAAAAGCAGCGATAAATGCGTAAGGAAGTTGCGTCATCACATGATCGATGTGATGCGCTCCGGCACCGGTTGAAGAAAGGATGGTTGTGTCCGAAATCGGTGTACAATGGTCTCCAAATACCGAACCGGCAAGAACAGCAGATAAAGTTGGAATTAACAATGTCATATCCGTTACTGCACAAATTTGTACCGCTATTGGCAGCATAATGCCGAATGTTCCCCACGACGTCCCTGTTGCAAGCGACATAATGCCGGCAATCAAAAAGAATATAAATGGAAGCAATGCAGGACTAATATTTGACTGGGTTACAATATCTGCCAAATACTCTCCCGTTTTTAACGTTCCAATTATCGAGCCAATCATCCATGCCAGCAGCAAAATATAAATGGCAGGAAGCATGGTTTTAATGCCTTCCCAAATAATTTTGGCGGCCGATGCTTTCGGACGTGATAGGGTTGCATAAAAAATAAATGCAACTACAACGGCAGTAATTCCACCAATTGCCAAAGAAACATTTACATTTGTATTCGCAAAAATCTCCAGGAAGCTGGAATCATCTTCCCTAGCTTGAAGACCGGTAATAAACATGCAAATAACCGTTACCGCCACAAGCACTGCAATTGGGATGAAAAGATGATAAACCTTGCCTTTTTCATGGGGTTTAAATACCTCGGTCAAATCACCGGGTATTTTTTTGTTGTCCTTACTGACCAATTCTCCTTCGTTCCAAGCCTTTACCTCATGCTTATACATTGGACCGATATCAAATTGTGCCAACGCAACCACGAAGATCAGCACAAGCGCACCAATAGCGTAAAAATTATAAGGAATCATTTCGATAAACGCTGTCAACGGCTTCATATCCGTTATGTTGTTCACAGCAAAAAGTCCACCCAAAATTCCGATGATATATGCACCCCAACTGGAAATCGGCGCAAGCACTGTAACCGGAGCCGATGTCGAGTCAATGAAATAGGCTAATTTCGCCCGAGAAATGCGATGCTTATCCGTCAACGGACGTGCAATTTGTCCGACAGCCAATGCATTAAAATAATCATCTATAAAAATGACAATGCCGAGAATGACTGTCATCAGCTGGGCACCAGCCCGGGTTTTGATTCGCTTGGATGCCCATTCTCCAAATGCACGGCTTCCTCCCGTAGCCTGTAGCAATGCTGTCATAGTGCCCAATAGCAATAAAAATAACAATAAAAGCAGATTGCCTGTATTCCAGGCACCGTCCTGGTAGAAAATTTCGGCAAACACTTGCCAGATTTCCTGTATCGATCCACCAATGTGAAAGTTATGAATGAATAATGCACCAATAATGATACCCGCCCCGAGCGACAACAGTACTTTTCTTGTCAAAACAACAAGCAAAAGCATAATCAGTGCCGGGATAATCGAATAAAATGTACCAATCATTGCTATTTCCCCTCCAAAATAAATTAGTTCATGAATAGCATGGACGAACATGGAGGTGGAAAAACAAAAAGACAACGATAGAAAATAACCTATCATTGTCCTTACAATTACAGTTATCCTCCATTTCGATCAGTAGTTCTCCATGCACATGCATGCATGACAGTGTGCCCCCTATTAAAGGACACCCCAGCAATAATATGTACGACCCATATTATGCTTCGGCAAGCAAACCTTTCGCCAATCATCATCGTTGTCATCCTTCGACTGGCTACTCTTTTTGTCTGCACCTCTACCTCACCGATCTGATAAGGTTGATTATTAAATTTGGCTTACTCTAATACTATACGCATTTACTCATTTTTTTTCAAGTCTTTTTTTGGGACGGAAATGTTTGGACCACTGCCGGATCCACCGTAAAAGTCTGGAACATCTCCCATGACAAGATGCTTATCAATCAATATTTTCGTAGAGACCTTCTTAATTTTGGATGAAAAAGGCACGATAATCTGTACATCCGCCTCAACATATACATAAAACGAAACAAATACATTATTGATCCCATACAATTCTTTTTCATCAATTAAATCTGTCTGCACGCTGCCAACAAGTTCCAGGTTAACCGGAATTTTTGGTCCAAGGTTAGCCAGCACCGAATTTCCGGTCACCTGACCGATTGGGATTTCTACAACGGTTGGGTCTCTGTCAACCAATTCATCAACCGTGTCACCGTACATCGATTTTTCACTAAGCGGGTCTTCATAATTTGGCGGCTCTCCCCTGTTCATACTGCTGAAAAATTCTTCTACTCTATCCGTTGCAGCACGATTGATTTTATTGATAACAGAAGAATCCCAACCAATAATACTCACATTACCATTCTCGTCAATTGTCGTATTGGCAATATCACTAAAGGTATAGTTCTCCGCGAATTTCACCGCTGAATTAATTGCCCTGGTGGCAAATTCAGTTGTTTTTCTTTCCGCAATATCCATCAGTGTCGGTTTGATTTTATAATCGATAATAATGATACTAAAAACAGTGAACAAAATAACCAGAAATAATGAAATGAGTAAAATTCCCTGCGTGGGAGGCGGCGATCTTCTTTTTTTGAGCTTGATTCTGCGGCGCATAAAAAAACCCCCTTGCAACAATTTATGCTTGTTCCAAAAGGGTTAGAATCGTCAAATTATGCATTCGGATGAAGGTTAAAATAACCCACGGTTCCCTTGATGAATTGAAAGACAATAAGAAGTTCATACGTGATTTGATTAAATCAATCTTTTTAAAGCTTCCTCGCCGATCATGCCTGTTTCCCAGCCAAACTTTTCTCTTGCAGCCTCGGTAACTTTTTCAAGCGGTGCATGAAGCAGCTGGTCAATTGTGCGCACACCACTCGCTCTTCCGGCAATGACATGACGGTCGGCCAATTTTTCATTAAGGACGTCCACATCAAGCGCGGCGCACATAATATAGCCTATATCATTTGTAATAACCAGCAAATTTGTTTTTGGCAAAGCGACCTGTACGGTAGTAAATGTTTCACCGGCAATTTCAAGCGAACCAGTTTCAATCATAAAAAAGCCCCTTTCATCAAAGATGAGATCCAGCCCAATTTTGTCTGCATATGTTATACGTATGCAAGACTGGGCGGTATGTTCATCTTTTTAAAGAGGGGATTTTTTTCTTCGTTATTTTTTTGATTCCGTTGTAAATTTTTGTTTTAATGTCGCTGCCAGTAAATCCCGGAGAAATTCAGGAACGAAATACCGCTTTATCGATGATTTGGCAACTTCCGGCAGCATTCTTCCAAACGTGAATGCATCAGCCGTAGCAACATGATAGTTTCTGTCCATGTCCAGCTGCTGGTCATCGATGTTAACTTCCTTTACAAAACTCTGCCCATTGGGATGCATTTCCTTGATCACTTCCAGTCCGGAAAACATCATTTTCCCAAGAACCTTTCCCCGAAAACCAAAACCTTTTAGCTGAAAGTGCATGAATTCATCTGTTTGCGTAACACGCACCACCTCAAGAAGTTCGCTTCCTGTCAATTCTACAACACATGGATTAATTGGGTGCGGACAAATCCGGTGCACATCCTTATACGAAATTTCACCTGCCGGCAAGCTGTCGAGGAGCAGACCGGCATTAAGCATCGCACAGTCCGCGTTTGTCCAGTCAAGCAAGGTATCTGTTAATGATTGAATGATTTCCGTTTGTTTAAACCAATCAACCTCTAGTGGGAACTGCAAATACGTTAGCTTGTCTTCCAGTTTTTCATTCGCCATCTCTTCCAGTTCCGCAATGCGTTCTGCTGTTTTTGCATCCGGCGGAAATTCCGTCACATCGGTAGCGTAGGCTTCCCGGGAAACTAATTTATTCCCTTCAGTATCCCACGTCAGAATAACTTCTCCTACATAAAAGCAATGCTTTCCTGCTGCCGTAATAATTGCATTATTTTCGTGTTCTCCCCGTTTAAGCAAATGATGCGTATGCCCACCGATGATCACGTCAATATCGGGGAATCTGCGAGCCATTTCGCGATCCTCACTAATTCCTAAATGTGACAGCACCACAATGATGTCGGTTTGTTGTTCCAAGACGGGCAAATATGCATCCAGCATTTCCCAAGGATCGTCCATATGCCAGCCAAGCAAGTCATAATAATCATTAAAAGGTGCCGTTAAGCCAATTATTCCGATTCTTGTTCCATTCGCGGTTGTTGTAATTGTAGTTGCATTCAGCCATTCCGGCAATACGCTGCCATTCATATTGGCACAAACCACCTGAAAATCCGCATGATCGTAGAGATGGAACAAATCACCATGTGCCAATGTAATCCCTTCGTTATTTCCAATCGTTGCGAAATCATATCCGGCTTCATTTAGCAACGAAACATTCGCCCGCCCCATGAAAGCCTCGGAAATTGGGTGAACACGGTCCATGTGATCGCCAATATCTGCCAGCCAATACGTTTCCCCGAGTTTATCCAGCTGTTCTCGTTTTTTATTAAAATAGCCTGCCACACGTGGCCATTGTGTGAAATTGCTATGTAAATCATTTGTATAAAATAGATGAAGTTTCTCCAGCATAAGTCAGTCTCCCTCAAAAAAACAGTACAAGCATTCATATATTGCAATTTGTGAACAAAGGCGCAAGCGGTCTTACAGGCTAAAAGCGCGACGTCCTGGGACTGCGATTACTCGTCCCATCGAAGAGCTTTTGTCGCAACGCCTGTACTAGCACGTCCTGTGCGTCGTAGCAACATACAAACTGGAACACTTTGGGGCTGCGGTTACTCGCCCCACCCAAAACCCTTGGGACTGCGATTACTCGTCCCATCGAAAACCATTTGGTAGTTGCTGGGCGCTGGAGCCGGACGTGGCTGTCATAGCAAATGACATGAATCCAGCCCAATTTTATATTTTTTTACCTATAAAAAACAAATCTCCTTTACCGCCAATATACCTTTCCACAGCGTGATTTACAATGAATTTGATGTGAACATTGTGTTTACTTTCCAAAGCTTGGCAAATAATAACCTGATTGGTTTAAACAGTTGGTTAAACAAATCGTAATCATTACTATTTACAAACCGTAATCGTTTCGATATAATACAAAAGGATATTTTTCCTAGGAGGGTTTGAATGCGAGAAATCTTAAATAACAAAATAACTTTGATGATATTTATTCTGATTGCTTTCCTACTAGTGAGTGCTTGCGGAAATGAATCAGGCAAAACAAAAAAACATACGCTTCCTTTAAAAGTTTATACAACGATTGCCCCGCTATCGGATTTCGCAAAAAGAATCGGTGGAGACGATGTGGAAGTACAAAGTATCCTGCCCCCTGGCGTGGATGCACATACATTTGAACCAACTTCCAAGCAGATTGTCGAAATTGCCAAAGCGGATTCCTTTATCTATAACGGACTTGGCATGGAAAGCTATGCAGTAAAAATCGCTGATTCGCTGAAAGGTGAAGATGTACTGATTTTGCAAGCAGCCAAGAATGTTAGCACGGTTAAAGGAGAAACGCATGAGGATGAGCACGATCACGGAGATAACGATCCACATGTGTGGCTTGATCCGATTCGAGCTATTACCATTGCTGAAAATATAAAAGATGCACTTATACAACTCCATCCGGACGGGAAACAATTATACGAAAAAAACTTCAACGCTTTAAAGGATGATTTAAAAGATCTGGATCATGAGTTTCGCAAGCTGACGGAGGCCAAAAAAAATCCGGAAATGGTCGTTTCCCACGCTGCTTACGGTTATTGGCAAGACCGCTATGGCATAAAGCAAATCCCAATTGCCGGGCTTTCTCCAAGTGAAGAGCCATCCCAGAAAGATTTGCGAAATATTATCGCCTTGGCCAAACAAAAACACATAAAGTATGTCATTTTCGAACAGAATGTCACACCAAAAGTCGCGGAAATTATTCGCAAGGAAATCCATGCCAAACCGCTGTCTGTGCATAACCTGGCTGTCTATACAGAAGAAGATGTTGCAAATGGGGAAGATTATTTCAGTTTGATGCACAAGAACCTGAAAACATTGGACAAAGCATTGCAGTAATGTAATGCGGCAGCCTTTGTAGCTTGTTTCATTGTAATAAGCAAATTGTAAAAAATCGTATAGAATAAAGGGTGGTACGTATTCGCCATGTAGAATGGGTAGCATCCTTTTTATTTTGTGCATGGATGTGGTAAAAGGTTTTGCAGAGGGCTAAATGGGGGCCTATCAGTGACCAAATGCTGCTATTCTGCTGCCAAAAGGGCACCGAGAAGGCCTATCAGTGACCAAATGCTACAATTCTGCTGCCAAAAGGGCACTGAGAAGGCCTATCAGTGACCTAATACTGCTATTCTACTGCCAAAAGGGCACTGAGAAGGCCTATCAGTGACCTAATACTGCTATTCTACTGCCAAAAGGGCACTGATAGTGTACTGTCCAAAGATGGTAGTTCTGACCGCGCGCTAATATATTATCTTCAGAATGATCCTATGTTAATAGGTATACCTTGATTGGAATAAATCGTTAAGCCATATGCCCTACCGAATAAAAAACTTTTCATTTTTATTCGACTTTGAACAACGAAGAAATTAGCGTTAACAAGAGAATAGGCTATTTCCTTTTATTTTCCAAAAGCCTAAAATCTCTAGTTTTTACTAAAGATATATTATTATTTTTCGAAAACGAGGTTAGCTCATTGTATACCTCGGGATTATCTGAAGCAATACATAAGTTATTACCTTTTTTTAATTTAACCTTTGCACTTTTTTTGAGACCAGCCCACTCTTCTAAATACTATTTCCTCAATGTTACTCGCCAAAATACGTCTTTTGAACACAGATAAACCCATAAACTTTATAGGATATAAGATTTCTTTCCAATAAGAAGTTTATTGCTTATAAATAGGGATATGCTGATAAAAACGGCAATAATGATTTTCATGATGGCAAAATATCCAAAAAAATGTTCATTAATTTGAACAGGGAGTAACAGCACCAGCAAAAGACTGCAAAATATAAATATTTTTTGTCCTTTAAGATTATATTTTTTGTCCATGGATATTTCCTCGCTTATAATCTTTTTGCTTGTAATAATCACCCGAATATCTCCATCATATATACAGTCCCAATAAATACAATCCAGACAAAATCGGTACCGCGAAACTCTTTAGGGCATTATTCATTTATAAATATGCTCCGAAATATTGACCATATTCTTTGCATTGGAACCAGGACCATTTCAGCCCGGTTTAGTGCCAATGGAACAGCGGTTATATTATTGTTTTTAGGTACTCAATTTTATGAATATCTTTACTATTATTGTTATCTGCCCGATAACTGTCTTTTGATGACGCTTCATATACACGAAAATATTGTTTCGGAGTTAATAAGTAAAATTTCGCTCCTTCTTCTTGATGTATTTCCAAATCATCTAATGATACCCCCGCAAAAGACGGTAAAGTATCAATGATGCCAAACTCGACTGATAATCCATCTTTAACAAATTCATGTTCATGTAAATCTACTAAACGATATTCGAGGGAATCCATGAGTTCTACAATACGATCCCAATCCAATATAGCTTTTTCAGCGGGTACGTCCCAGCCTCTTTTATCACCAGGTACATGGTATCCAAATCTTGTGCTTCCCAACTCTTTCCAGTAACAACTTCCAAGCCGACTGACCCCATTAGCAATGGTGTAATCTGAATCTCATTTAATTTTCTTGCTATCTGTAAAAACGCACGAAATTTATGACTCTCCATTTTTCTCCACACCCATGTTGTATATCATTACTAGCTCATTTACACTCACAAATCAGATTTTTTCTAGCCGTTCTTCAAAAATCGGACTATTATATCTGGCATTGTACTTTTTAAAGAAAGACGCCATTGCCTCAATAAGATGTATGATCTATAATGTTTTTTCCATTCTTATATTTGTCTCTGTATATCCCAATTTTTCATATAGACCCCTTGCCACTTTGTTGTGTCCAAAGACGTGAAGTCCTATCTTCTTCAATCCTAATTTTTTTGCTGTGGTTTCAATTTCCTTCATCGCTTGTTTCCCATAGCCTTTTCCTCGGCTGCCTTTCCAAATATTAATATCATAGATAAAACCTTTTTTGTTACTTACCTCCTTTAGCCATATCATTCCAACCTCTATGCCCTCGTCACGAATTGTAAATAAATGGTTGTTTTCAGTATCTTTTCCATCAGGTAATAACTTTTTATGCTCCTCTTTGGACTTACTAATTGCCACCTGTTCCTCCCAATTGCCGGACTTAATTTGTTCTTCCGCAAAGTTTTTGATCGCAAAATTTTGATATTGTTCGAATTCAATTGAATTCATTTTTTCTAATATTATCGCCATTGGTTCCCCTCCATAATTCACTTAAGGTCATACCAGACTATAATCTGGAACCATCAAGGAAATTTTATTATATTATTTTTACCACAAAAAGATCTTTTTCGGGAGCAAGATTCCATCATCTTCCATAAAAGTTTTACTTACACCCACTCTCAATCAAGTACTTTTTTCATAAAAGCCCTTTCTCTTTGATACACGCGATTACTAAAATTCTACCTAAAAAATACCCCAATTAGTAAGCTGATTGCAAGAAGAACATATGCCAGTTGTATAGCTAAGTACACCGCCATTTCAGAAGCTGCCAGTTTTTTTGCCTTTTGGTATTTTGTAAATGCCGAAAGTAAAAAGCCGCGCTTAAAATGAGTAATACGCTTGCTATTGCCCTTCAAACATTCGATAGAATCAGTATATATACATCCCCTTACTGCGTCAGCAATTTTTTATAGACTTAAACATCAAACAGCCACAATAATAGGCCAGTGATTGTAAAAAGGGTTAATCCAACTTCGATCAGCGAGGCTTTGTAATTCACCCTGTTATCGGAATACTTCCACTCCACATATGCCCGAAAGCAAAGTTGGGTGATGGCAAAAAGTCCAAGTACAAGGAATATAATGAATGGCCTTATTGTGATGATAGCCGCACAGCAAATAACGGAAATCACATAAACGATATGTAATATCCAATCACCTTTCTTGTGAAACGCATTGATGTAGTTATGCGAGAACCAATTCATTTTATCTGCCCCCATCCTGCGGCGAAGGAAAACCGGAATTACGGAGAGGGCAATGACTACGATTACCATAATAATGATTAAATCGCTCCAAAACCCTGCTGGTAGTCTATCATACTCCATTAGAAAATCAGCTCCATTCAAAGCAGAAAAAATAATAAATGGTGTTGTTAACAAAGAATGGTAGCGGACAATACGAATGACCGTCATCAAGCTGTTTACTTTCTTCAATGCCACCCTAAAAGTTTCACCACATGGTAATACGTTACATACTTTGAAGAAGTTCCGCTGCCCATTATGTTATTTTTACCACAAAAAGCTCCTTGATGGGGCAGAATCGTGCAAATTTTTGTAAACGATCTGTATTTTTAAACTCCAAGCCAATCCGTTCCAGTTAGCTGACCGCTGATTTTTACAAAGACAGATGGATTTGAATGAAATATCTTATGAAAGCTTGTCTTTTCCGCCCCCAAGCATCATACATTTAATTGGGGGGATGAGAATTGAAACAATGGATATCTATACTGCTTGTCGCCGCGACATATATTGGAACAGTTATAGGAGCCGGATTTGCAACTGGAAAAGAGATCGTTACCTTTTTCAGTAGATTTGGTGCTGTCGGTACAATTGGGGTTTTGATAACCTGTTTTTTATTTGTGCTGTTTGGCAGCAAAATTATGATTACTTCCGCACGCATACAAGCTTATTCCTATAAACAATTCAACGAATATATTTTTGGACGTACTGTCGGCAAAATTATCAATATCATGATTTTTATGATCGTCGTTTCCGTTACTTCTGTCATGCTATCCGGAGCCGGTGCGGTCTTTCATGAACAACTTGGCATTCCTTTTCAAATTGGGGTCATTTCCACCTTACTGCTTTGCTATCTCGTTGTCTTAAAAGGATTGCAAGGACTACTTGCCATTAACGCTTATATTGTACCTTTGATTATTCTGTTTGGTTTGTTTATATTTATTTCAATATTTGACCATCAGCCCGATAAACTGATCGATTTGCTGTATTTGACAGGACTGCCTCATGATTTTCTATGGCTGGTGTCACCATTTTCATATGCATCATTCAATATGATTACTGCACTAGTTGTTCTTGTACCTTTAGGGAAGGAAATTGGGGATGAACGCGTTTTAAAATGGGGAAGTTTTTTAGGCGGTTTGGGATTATGTGCGATTTTGCTGTTCAGCCATCTTTCATTAATCGTTAATCCGGAAGCCTTTCCATTTAGTATTCCAATGGCAGAAATTGTGCAGCAGTTTGGTTCTTTGATCCACATCTTGTTTTTGCTTGTTATATATGGGGAGATTTTTAATACGGTGGTAGCCAATGTATATGGTGTGACCCGGCAACTGGAGGCGAGCTTCAGCTTGAAATATAAGCATGGGGTGTGGATCATCCTACTGATTATTTTCTGCATTAGTCAAATCGGATACGAATCATTGCTTACAACGCTTTATCCATTTTTTGGCTATATAAGTTTACTGTATCTCGCCGTTTTACTTATCAAACGCAAACCATAGGGGGACAGATCCCTTGTCCCAGACCCACTCAACTTACGGTCGGCTCAAGTACCGTTAATGTGTTATTCGTTGTATTTAAATTTGCCATAGCCCCAATTGGAATCGCGGCTTTATATGTTCCATGTGCTGTGGAAAGGTTGCTCATAAGTGGCTTGCCAAGGGATGTCATAAAAGTATTGATCAAATCATTGTAAGTCGTATTATATGCGGCGGGACAATTCGTACATTCTCCCATGATGATACCAATACAATCGTCAAATTTCCCGGCCAACTTTAAGTGATTCAGATATCGATAAACCGTATTCATTGGTTCGTGGGTTTCTTCAATAAGGAGTATGCTTCCTTTTGTATCGATTTCGTAAGGGGTTCCAAGGTTATCAACAAAAGAGGTCAGGTTGCCCCCGACAATCGGACCGGTTACATTACCCTGGACCTTGCTCACAGTTGAAATGCCCGACGGATTTTGTATTTGTCTTGGTGAAGTTAATGTAGACGTAGCAGTAAAAAATTGATTGATATTGTAGACGGGCCCTCCCGATACAAAATCAATGAGCATTAAACTTTGGAATGTGATTAAATTGGCATTTTGGTACAGGACATTTAATAATATCGTTATGTCGCTATAACCCGACACAATTTTCGGATGGCTTGTGATCACGGAATAGTCAAGGTAAGGAAGAATGCCTGCTACCCCCACGCCACCTCTGGTAGGAAGGATCATTTTAACCTGGTCATTTTCAAACATGCTCATCAAGTCCGAGGCACGTTGTTGGTCTGTACCTGCAAGAAGCCCATTTTGAGCATAGACATACTTCCCCAGTATCACTTTAAATCCCATATTTTTTAACGTTTCTATTCCGGCGTTAATAACACTGGCATCCAGTGGACTCCCCAAGGTGACGATTCCTATGGTATCTCCTGGTTGTAAAATAGGTGGTTTTACCGCCATAGCCCCTCCCCCTTCATGTTCGTCATTGCACTATTATTAATTTATGTCGGTTTGTTAAAGAAGTGCAAAAAAGCCTTGCCACAAACTGTTGCAGTGAGGGACAAACAAAATGATACGTTGTCACCTATATGGCAAAAAGTTGGCAATTTTTGAAAGTCACAAAAAATAGAAGAAGACGAACTAAATAAGTTCGCCTCCTAAACAAAAAGGAATAAAATTTAATCTGAATCGGCACAACGCAAATTCTATATAGCCAAAACCCCAGTGAAACCGCCATTTCATTGGGGTTTTCAACACTTAACCGATTGAGCCTTCCATCTCAAACTTGATCAATCTATTCATTTCAACGGCATATTCCATTGGCAATTCTTTTGTAAATGGTTCAATGAAGCCCATAACAATCATTTCGGTAGCTTCTTGTTCTGTTAAGCCACGACTCATCAGGTAGAAGAGTTGTTCCTCGGAAACCTTGGAAACCTTTGCTTCGTGTTCCAGCGAAATGTTGTTATTGTTTACTTCATTATATGGAATGGTATCTGATGTGGATTGATTATCCATAATCAGCGTATCACATTCAATGTGAGCATGTGCGTTGTCCGCTTTCTTTCCAAAGTGAACAAGTCCGCGGTAGTTTACTTTACCGCCATGCTTGGAAATCGATTTGGAAACAATTGTCGATGTCGTATTCGGTGCCAGATGGTGCATTTTAGCACCGGCATCTTGGCACTGGCCTTTACCGGCAATTGCGATGGACAATGTGTTACCGCGTGCACCTTCGCCTCGTAGCAATACAGAAGGATATTTCATTGTCAACTTCGAGCCAATATTTCCATCAATCCATTCCATTGTTCCGTTCGCATCAACCGAAGCACGTTTGGTAACCAAGTTATAAACGTTGTTTGCCCAGTTTTGAATGGTTGTATAACGGCAGTAGGCATCTTTGTGGACAAAGATTTCCACTACTGCTGAGTGCAGCGAATTCGTTGTATAAACCGGTGCTGTACATCCTTCAACATAGTGAACGGATGCACCTTCATCCACAATAATGAGTGTACGCTCAAACTGTCCCATGTTTTCCGAGTTGATACGAAAATAAGCTTGTAGCGGAGTCGTTGCTTCCACACCCGGTGGAACATAGATGAATGAACCCCCCGACCAAACTGCAGAGTTCAAAGCTGCAAATTTGTTATCAGTTGGCGGAATCACCTTGCCAAAGTATTTCTTGAACAAGTCTTCATGTTCTTTCAATGCTGTATCTGTATCGAGGAAGATAATACCCATTTCTTCCAAATCTTCTTTTAAGCTGTGATAAACAACTTCTGATTCATATTGTGCAGAAACACCAGCAAGGTATTTTTGTTCTGCTTCCGGAATACCGAGTTTATCGAATGTCTGCTTGATTTCTGCAGGAACTTCATCCCATGTCTTCCCTTGTTTTTCCGATGGTTTCACATAGTAGACAATCTCATCGAAATCAAGTCCTGAAAGATCACCGCCCCATTGCGGCATTGGGCGTTTATAAAAATGGTCCAAAGCCTTCAGGCGAAAATCAAGCATCCATTGAGGTTCTTCTTTCATTCTAGAAATTTCTTCGACTACTCTTGGCGTCAACCCTTTTTCTGTACGGAAAATGGAAACGTCTTTATCATGAAAACCATATTTGTACTCTTCGTCCATTTCAGGCATATTTTTCGCCATCGCATAAAACCTCCTTTTGGATTTCAATTGGTTCTGGTGCAGTTGCTGTGCACAACTACGATTTAACTGCCTTTTCCAACGCCTTCCAAGCCAGTGTTGCACACTTGATTCGTGCCGGAAATTTCGATACCCCTTGTAAAGCCTGGATATCATCATCAAAATGTTCATCTTCGCCAAGCATCATGTTGGAAAAGCTTTCTGACATATGCAATGCCTCTGAAATGCTTTTTCCCTTTATTGCCTGTGTCATCATTGATGCGGAAGACATGCTAATGGAGCATCCATCCCCGGTGAATTTCGCATCCTCAACAACACCGTCTTTTACCTGCAGTTGCAGCTGAATGCGATCACCGCAAGTCGGATTGTTCATATCTATCGTTAACGCATCTCCATCAATCGTTCCCTTGTTCTTCGGATTCTTGTAGTGATCCATGATGACTTGTCTGTAAAGCATATCAAGGTTATTTAAAGACATTTCCGAAATACTCCTTCGTTTTCAAGAGTCCTTCTGTCAGTTTATCTACATCTTCCAAAGTGTTGTATAAATAAAAACTTGCCCTGGCGGTGGCGTTGACACCGAGTTCTTTCATTAACGGTTGTGCACAATGGTGACCAGCTCTTACTGCAATACCTTCAGCATCGAGAACCGTTGCTGCATCATGTGGATGGACATCTTCCAGGTTGAATGTGACCAACCCCGCCCGTTCTTTCGGTCCGTAAATCGTTATCCCTTCCACAGTCTGCAATTTGTCTATGGCATAATGGACTAATTTTTCCTCATATTGATGAACTTCATCCATTCCAATGTCATTCAGAAAGTCAATCGCAGCACCCAAGCCGATAGCTCCGGCAATGATTGGCGTGCCTCCTTCAAATTTCCATGGAAGCTCTTTCCATGTGGAGTCGTAGAGATTAACAAAATCAATCATTTCACCGCCAAATTCGACCGGCTCCATGTTCTCCAACAAATCCCGTTTGCCATACAAAACACCAATGCCGGTCGGACCAAGCATTTTATGACCGGAAAATGCATAGAAATCACAATCGATTTCCTGGACATCCACCTTCATATGCGGCGCACCTTGCGCACCATCAACAAGCATCACTGCTCCTTGTTCATGGGCAAACTTTGTGATTTCTTTAACGGGGTTGATTGTCCCCAATACGTTTGATACATGCGTAACAGCAACGATCTTCGTATTCTCTGTAATGGTCGCTTTGGCATCTGCCAATGATATTGTACCATCATCTTGCAATGGAATATATTTTAATTCTGCACCAGTTGCTTTTGCAGCCTGCTGCCAAGGAATCAGATTGCTATGGTGTTCCATTGGTGTGATGACAATTTCATCACCGGCCTGCAAATTGGCGCGCGCATAGCTATATGCAACCGTGTTGATCGATGTTGTCGTCCCGCGTGTGAAAATGATCTCGGCGGCACTTTTTGCATGAATGAAGCGGCGAACCTTTTCCCTTGCACCTTCATATGCTTCGGTTGCGCGATTGCCTAGCGTATGCACACCACGGTGTACATTCGAATTATCATGCTCGTAATAATTTTTTACTGCATCAATGACCTGCTGCGGTTTTTGTGATGTAGCAGATGAGTCAAGGTAAACCAATGGATTTCCGTTCACTTCCTGATGTAAGGCCGGGAATAGTTGCCGAATGGCTGCTACATCCATCAGTATACCTTCCTTTCAATTACTTGTGTCAATTGCTTTTTAACTGATTCAATCGGCAGCTGGCTGACAACCGGCTCCAGGAATCCGTGAATGATCAGACGTTCAGCTTCTGCTTTGGTGATTCCACGGCTCATCAAGTAGTAAAGCTGTAATGGATCCACACGTCCAACCGAAGCGGCGTGCCCTGCCATAACATCATCTTCTTCAATAAGAAGGATTGGGTTCGCATCTCCGCGTGCTCTTTCACTCAGCATCAAAACACGGGATGTCTGCTGCGCGTTTGCACCGGAAGCACCATGCTCAATTCGTCCGATACCGTTAAAGATATTGGTTGCCTGATCCTTCATCACACCATGCTGCAAAATATTTCCCTCGGAGTTTTTGCCCCAGTTGACAATTTTGGCAGTGATGTTTTGCGTTTGTTTTCCACGTCCAACGGTAACCGTTTTGGCAAATGAATTGGAATTATCGCCAAGCAAATTCGTAATATTTTCGGAAATTGTGTTGCCATCGTTCATTTGACCGAGGGCCCAGTCAACTGTTGCATCGCGATATGCAATGCCACGTCTATTAATGTAAGTTGTCGTGCCCTTTGCAAAGTTATCTACCGCACCAAATGAGATTTTCGCATTGTTATGTGCAATAACCTCGGTAACAATGTTAGCGACAGCTTCATCATCATTATGAGAAATGTAGTTTTCTACATAAGTTAGTGAACTATTTTCGTCCGCTACTACCAGCACATGATTGAAATAGGCAATTTCCGGGTTTTCATTCCAGAACATCACCTGCAAAGGCACTTCAACTTCTACATTCTTTGGAACGTAAACGAATACCCCGCCATTCATTAATGCTGCGTGCAATGCTGTCAAACGATGCTCGTCAACAGACACGGCATCTTTCATATAATAGCGTTTCACCAGATTTTCATGCTCTTTCAACGCTGTAAATATATCTGTAAAAATAACGCCTTTTGCTTTTAAATCCTCACTGAGTGAAGCAAAAGCGACAGATTGATTGCGCTGGATCAGCAAGTTTTCCGGAAGTTGTTCCTGATCAAAGTAATCTTTAATTTCCGCAGGTAGCTCTTTTAGCGAAACGGCCTCGCCAGTTCCAAAATCATGATTAAATTGGGTGAAATTCCATTTTGTGATTTTTGTTTTATCCGGCTCCGGCATCGGCAGATTTTTAGCCTGCTCCATCGCTTGGAGACGAAGCTGTTTCATCCACTCCGGCTCTTGCCGTTTTTGTGAAAACTGTTCAATATACTCTTTATCGTACGGCAGTTTTGTTTCCACAGTCATCACTATCCCTCCTGACCATTATGCATTTTGTTCTGCTGTTTCTTCGTCTTCCACAATTTCAATGCCCAACTCGTCTCTTAACCATTCGTAACCTTCATCTTCCAAACGTTTTGCAAGTTCAGGCCCCCCTGATTTGACTACTTTACCTTGCATCATGACATGCACATAGTCAGGAGTAACATAGTTCAACAGGCGTTGATAGTGAGTGATGATCAAGCAGCCGAAATTCTCGTTGCGCATTTTATTGATTCCTTTGGAAACAACCTTCAACGCATCAATATCAAGGCCGGAGTCAATTTCATCCAAAATGGCGATTTCCGGTTTCATAAGCATCAATTGCAAGATTTCGTTACGTTTTTTCTCACCGCCGGAAAATCCTTCGTTTAAGTAACGTTGCGCCATATTTTTATCGATATCAAGAAAATCAAGCGTATTGTCCATTTCCTTGATGAATTTCATTAATGGAATTTCATTGCCTTCCCCGCGGCGGGCATTGATAGATGAACGCAAAAAGTCGGAAGTTGTTACACCGCTGATTTCGCTTGGATATTGCATTGCCAAAAACAGGCCGGCACGTGCGCGTTCGTCCACTTCCATTTCCAATACATCTTCGCCATCCAGCAAGATGCTGCCTTGTGTCACTTCATACTTTGGGTGACCCATAATTGCGGATGCCAAGGTAGATTTACCGGTACCGTTTGGTCCCATGATTGCGTGGAATTCTCCACCCTTTATTGTAAGGTTTACACCTTTAAGTATTTCTTTGTCCTCGATGGATACGTGTAAGTCCTTGATCTCTAGCGTTGATCCTGCCATATCAATTCCTCCAATTGCTTCATTAATATTTTATGAGAAAACCATTCTCAATTTATTCTCATTACAATCTTAAATCATTTCGAATTTATTATCAACTTTTTGTTAAAGGCTGATAATTGCTCCGACACATCATCATTATACGCTTTTTCGACAGCAATCTCAAAAAAAGTCCGTTACCGTTTCAATTTTGCTCCAAAAAGAAAAACCGGCACCAATTTCAGTACCGGTTCCATTGAATTACCTTGGCAGGTGGGATTCCATTTCTGCATAAATATATTTCGATTTTTGATATTCTTTTTGCCTTCGCTTTTCTACAGCAAGTCTTTTGTTTAATTTCCTCCCATACTCGGCGAAATTCATGTTATGGGATTGCTGCATTGCCTTCTCCATTTCTGGAGTGTAATTCATTTTTATGCCACTAAAAATAGTGAACCATCCTTTCTTGGAACTCATGTTAAATCGTAACATAAGGACAATACCCGCCACAAAGAGCAAATAAACGGAAATAATCCGGTGTGGTTCCTTCAGCCTCCTTCACAAACAAATAGCGAGGAATCTGCCATTTATTTGGCAAATCCCTCGCATATGCATGTAAATACGCTGTATTCGCAAAACGGATGTATAAAGTCAGCTATTATCCGAATTGTAGAGAATTAGTTTTTTGCGGTCAACCGGGAAACTTCCTGTAATCGATCAGTGGAATCCAAGCACCTTGATATTATTTTTTTTCACCGTCAACCGGGACAACTGCTCCTTTATACTTATCCAAAATAAAATCTTGGATCTTTTTGGAATGCAAGACATCAACAAGTGTATTCAGTGCTTTATTGTCTTTGTCTTCAGAACGGACAGCAATGACATTGACATACGGTGAGTCCTTATCTTCAATAAATAGTGCATCTTCCAGCGGATTCAAACCGGCCTGAATGGCATAGTTTGTGTTGATGGCAACAAGTACATTTTTCTCGGTATTGTACAGTTCCGGGAGCATCGCTGCCTCATAATCCGGTGAGAACTTGAGGTCTTTTGGATTTTCCGCAATATCATCCAGTGTGGCGTTTTCCTTATCCACACCATCTTTCAGTTTGATCAAACCTTCTTTTTCAAACAGCATCAGGATGCGCCCATGATCGGATACGGAATTACTCATAATCACTTCTGTACCTTTTTTAATATCATCGACACTTTTAATGTCTTTGGAATATACACCCATTGGTTCAATATGGATACCATCAATATATGTCAGATCGTAACCAGTATCTTTAACGGTTTGTTTCAGATAAGGTATATGTTGAAAGTAGTTCGCATCCAAATCGCCATTTGCCAGGTCGTCATTTGGAAGCACATAGTCCTGATATGGTTTAATGACTAATTTTATCCCTTTTTCCTTCAATATCGGTTTTGCCTGTTCCAAAATCTCGGCATGCGGTTCACTTGAAGCACCTATAACAATTTCTTTATCTCCTTTTGCGTTATCTTTGCTTTTGTCATTGGAACCGCCGCAAGCAGCCAAAGCAAGGATTAGTAAAATACTTAAGCCCAATAATACTTTTTTCATGTTGGTTATCTCCTTTTGGTGATGTTCAAAAAGTCCTGTAAAAATGAGACTTGAACATATTTTTTTATCTTTTATCCAATTTATTGGCGATATAATCTCCAATGAATTGAAAAATGAACACAATCACGATAATGGCAACCGAGCATACAAACACGATGTCAAACGCACGGCGTTGGAAACCGAAATAATAGGCGTAGTTTCCAAGTCCTCCGGCTCCAATCACACCTGCCATGGCTGTATAACCAATCAGAGCGATAGCTGTCACTGTAATGCCGGAAACTAGGGCTGGCATGGACTCGGGCAGCAGTACCTTAAAAATGATTGTGCTGGTTTTTGCCCCCATTGCTTTGGCAGCTTCCACAACACCTTTATCTACTTCTTTCAGCCCAATCTCTACCAATCTCGCATAAAATGGTGCAGCCCCAATAATCAAAGCCGGCAACGCTGCATTGGGTCCTCTTACCGTCCCAATCAGAAAATTCGTAAAAGGGAACAATAGCAGGATAAGGATGATAAATGGAATGGCACGGAAAATATTAACAAAAGCCGCGACAATCCAATTAATCACTTTGTTTTGCCATATCCCGTCTTTGGCTGTCAGATATAACAACAATCCCAATAGTATGCCGATAATAAATGTGCCGATTAAGCTAAGGATCGTCATATAAAATGTTTCATATGTCGCCTGGTACAACTCCGCCAAATCCAGGTTGGCGAAAAACTCATCTTTCATTTTCCACGACCTCCATTTCCACTGAGGTCTGCTCATCAATATATTGAACAGCTTTATCAATTTCATGCTGGTCGCCAATCAGCTGAACAAATAATGTTCCATAGGCTCCACGCTGGGTTTGCGTGATTTTCCCCTGCAGGATATTCAAATCAATATCGAATTTCTTGGCAAGCTGGCTGATTAAAGCTTGATTGGTTGTCTCTCCAATAAAATGAAGCCGTAAAACATTTCTGTTGTTTTCATTTTGAAATAACTGATTCATTTCTGCTTCGTCTTCATCTGTATCGCCCATTACCTGTTTGACGAATTTTTTGGTTACAGGCATTTTCGGGTGAGAGAATACTTCCAGGACATCGCCTTGCTCAACAATCGAACCTTTTTCCATTACCGCAACCCGATCGCAAATCTTGCGTATGACATGCATTTCATGCGTGATCATGACAATGGTCAAGCCGAGTTTCTTATTGATACTGACAAGCAAGTCCAAAATGGAATTAGTTGTCTCCGGATCCAAGGCGGATGTTGCTTCATCACAAAGCAGCACATTCGGCCTATTCGCCAAAGCCCTTGCGATACCCACACGCTGTTTTTGCCCGCCGCTTAATTGCGATGGGTACGCCTTTTCCCTACCGGTCAAGCCAACCAAGTCAACCAACTCCTGGACTCGCTTTTGCCGTTCGCTTTTACCCACCCCGGCTATTTCCAGTGGAAATGCAATATTATCTTGAACGGTTCGCGACCAAAGCAGATTAAAGTGTTGGAATATCATGCCGATATCCTGTCTGGCATTGCGTAAATCTTTTTTGGAAAGTGTTGTAATTTGTTTATCTCCAATCGTGACACTTCCCGAACTTGGGGTTTCCAACCGGTTCAGCAACCGGATAAATGTACTTTTACCGGCGCCGCTATACCCAATAATTCCGAAAATTTCACCTGACTGAATTTCCAATGACAGGTCATTGACGGCGGTTAGTTTCTTTTCCCCAATTGAAAATTCCTTTGTCAGGGAGTCTATTTTTATCACATCAGAAGCCTCCTCGGTTAAAAAATAACCATTAAAAAATGCCTTTCTGCAAGCGAACAGAAAGACATCAGTATACATCTTCATGTCCCCTCATCTATCAAAGCATATCCGCTTTGCAGGAATTAGCACCGTTTCAGACCAAAGTCCAAAGGTTGCCGCGGCTTCTCAGGGCCAGTCCCTCCACCGCTCAAGATAAGAGAAAATCTTCATTCAATTTTTTAAGAACAGATTAAATTCTAGCATTGTTCGATTGGAAAGTCAATGACTATTTGAGCAGCCTCTATTTTGCATGACTGCCTGCGAACAACTCTCGCTCATATTGCAACAAAAAATGATAGATATTTGCAATAGAATGGAACACGTATATTTTTTCTTTCACTTGTCCTTCATCTTTTACCAGCAGGCATGGAACACTTTCTATTTTATGGTCTTGCATAAAATCCGGATGCAGTGAAGCATTCATCTCCAGAAAAATATCTCGATGATGAACACTCTCTATTTTATCCAGCATTGTCCTGGCAAGCTGGCATGTACCGCAAAATGGCGAATAGATAAATAACATATAATGTTCATTATACAACATCTCTTCTGTTGCTTTTATCAAAATATCACCTTCATTGATTGTGGAAAAATCCGGTCGCTTACAGCCAATAATGGGCGAACCTGCAAAATTACTATACAAAATCCGGTCCCAGTCCGCCCAGGATATACGGATCCACTTCGATTCCTTTTTGTGTCAGCGCCGAAGCAAGCATTTGGGGTGGGGTTTTGGCAACCTCTCTATATTCACTGCTCACATAAATATGCTTGGCATGGGGAAGTTCATGTCCGAGCCTTTTCCGCAGTTTCATACCTGGTTCATCTTCGTCAACCATGATAAAGACATCCTTTTCATCCAGGTTATACGTGTCCAGAAGCTCGTCAAAACGTTCAATTCCAAATGTGCCGTTTGTACAAATAATGATAACATGTTCATTGATTACTTTGCTAATTTGCCGTTTATCCGTCAATCCTTCCACAATAATTATCTTGTCAGAGTCAACGTGATCCACAGAGAGCACCTCTCATCCATATTTTTGAACAGAGCTATTTATTTATTGTATGATAACACGCAAGAAAAAATTATTGGCATGGATACCATACAGTCAAACGCCTGCAGTATTTATAGCTGATTGGGTGCTGACGAAGTTTACCAAAAAGGACTGACTCTTTGTATCAAGGAGTCAGCCCTTTGTTACTGCAGATAGTTCATCTTAGCCCTCTGTTGATTCCTTATATTGATCTGCAGATAATAACTCATCCAATTCCGACTCATCAGAAGGTTCCACAACAACCATCCATGCTTTTTCATATGGTGATTCATTGACGAATTCGGGGCTATCCTCCAAATCCTCGTTCACTTCAACAACCTTGCCGCTAACCGGCGCGTACAACTCAGATACAGTTTTGACTGATTCCACACTGCCGAACGGTTCATCCGCTTTGAGCTCGTCACCTACTTCAGGCAATTCAACAAACACGATATCCCCTAGTTCATCCTGTGCAAAGGCAGTGATGCCAATGCGTACTTTATTTCCTTCTTTTTTTACCCATTCATGTTCTTCAGAGTATAATAAATCCTTTGGTACCTCCATGCGCTATCCCTCCATCAATTGAATGCTTCATTACATTCTAAATATACAAGTAATTTTTTCGTAAAGCCAGTATTTCAGTTCTCTTGCAACCACGTTTTTGCAAAATCATCTTCTTTAAACCCGACAGTAACTTTCTGACCGTCTGTCGTGATTGGACGTTTAATCAGCATCCCGTCAGTAGCAAGGATTTCAGCCATTTCTTCATCAGAAGCACCGGCAATTTTTTCTTTCACATTTCCTTCGCGGTATTTCTTGCCACTCGTATTAAAGAATTTCTTTGCCGGAAGGCCGCTTTTTTGGATTAACTCCAACAGCTCATCTTTTGATGGTGTGTTCTCCACGATATGAATGCTTTCATAAGCTATATGGTGATCGTCCAAAAATTTCTTGGCTTTTTTGCATGTGCCGCATTTTGGGTACCAATAGAATGTTAAACTCATCGTCTTCTCCTCCATTTCACCGCTACCCGTAGTATATCAAAAAAACTGCCATCCGGTCGATACTTCAATCAAGCAAAATTTGCTGTATTGGATAAACGCAGGTATCGCGGGGTGTAGTAATGCCACACGCTGTAGCAAATTTTACGGTTGTCTTTCTCTTCATGTGCGATATCTATTCCTTGGAAAAGTCTGTGTTCATGCCATGAATAATGGCTGAATGAGATAGAAATTCCATTATTCAGGATTATGCTCCTGTTGCGGAACTGAACAGCTTTTTTGCTTCATTCGATTCTCATTATGCTTACTTGGGATCAAACATCTATTTTCCCAGCAAAACCTATTACGGAAAGATCACTGATAAGATCTATCAATGACCGATTTCAGCAAAATTACTATCAGAAGGGAACCGAGATAATCCGCCATTAGGTAGTTCATAGCCTCGATGAACGACCGAACGAAAGAAAAAACGCGTCATTCGGTACCTCATAAGCCCGATGAACGACCGAACGAAAGAAAAATTGCGTCATTCGGTACCTCATAAGCCCGATGAACGACCGAACGAAAGAAAAAACGCGTCATTCGGTACCTCATAGCCTCGATGAACGACCGAACGAGAGAAAAATTGCGTCATTCGGTACCTCATAAGCCCGATGAACGACCGAATGAAAGAAAAATTGCCTCATTCGGTAGCTCATAAGCCTGATGAACGACCGAATGAAAGAAAAATTGCGTCATTCGGTACCTCATAAACAATTTCACTATCAATAGGGAACTGAGAAGCTTCCCAAGACGCAGGGCAATACCGTTTTCCCATTATAAAGGACGATTGCCTAAGCAATCGTCCCTTGTACATTTTAATCAAACCACATATTTTTCTGCTTCGATAATTTTCGCTGCTATTTCCCTCTTCTTGGCAATCACATTGATTGGCGTGTAGCGGGTAAGCTTGCGCAGCGATGACAGCATCATGCGAAGCGAATCCCCTGATTCAACCGCAATGAGTATTTCTTTGGCATTTGCTTCCACCAGGTTGAAGGTCTCCTGCACATAAACTTGTGTATACAGCAGTTTTTGCTTATTCTTTTGTTCACCGGTTTTTTGGATCGCCTTTTCTGTACGAAGGATGGCAGCTTCCATATTGTAAACATCCGAAACCATATCGGCCAGATTCACAAGAATTTCTTGTTCGTTTTCAATTTTTTGCATGTATTTTTGTGCGGCAAGTCCAGCGGCAAACAGGATTATTTTCTTCGCGTTTTTCAGCAAATACTTTTCTTGTTCCAGAGCTTCTGTGCCAGGTTCTTCCGGCATCATCATCATCAATTCTTCCTGCAGTCCCTGCGCTTTTTGCAGCAATGGCAATTCGCCTTTCATTGCCTTTTTCAGCAGCGTACCTGGAACAATCAACCGATTGATTTCATTCGTTCCTTCAAAAATACGATTAATGCGGGAATCGCGATACATGCGCTCGACTTCGTACTCCTGCATGAAACCGTATCCCCCATGCATCTGTACCGCTTCGTCCACTACGTAATCCAGACATTCCGTTGCAGAAAACTTGTTCATGGAGCATTCAATTTGATACTCGGCAATTGCCTTGGCTATTTCGCGACCATCCTTTAATTGCTCATCAGTCAAGGCACCCATACGCTGTTCAAATAAGCCGACCGTGCGATAAACAGCACTTTCATTTGCATACGTTCTTGCTGCCATGGTCGCCAGTTTTTCCTGCGTTAAGGAAAAGCTGGAGATTGCTGTGCCAAATTGCTTGCGCTGATTCACGTATTTTGTTGCCACCTCTATGCCATGCTTGGAACCGCCTACACCGCCAATCGCCAATTTGTATCTTCCAACATTGAGAATATTAAAGGCGATTTTATGGCCTTTGCCTTTTTCACCAAGCAAGTTTTCGACTGGTACTTCCGCATCCTGCAAAATTAAAGTCCGGGTTGATGAACTTTTGATGCCCATTTTCTTTTCTTCTGCACCTGTTGATACCCCCGGAAATTCTCGCTCGACAATAAAGGCTGAGAAGTGTTCCCCGTCAATTTTTGCATAAACAACAAAAACATCGGCAAATGCAGAGTTTGTAATCCATTGTTTTTCCCCATTTAAAATGTAGTGCGTGCCAGCCTCATTTAAAACGGCTGTCGTTTTTGCACCGAGTGCATCCGATCCGGAGCCAGGCTCTGTTAATGCGTATGCAGCAATCAATTCACCGGTTGCCAGCTTTGGCAAATATTTTTGTTTTTGTGCATCATTTCCGAAAAAGACAATCGGCAGGGAACCAATGCCGACATGTGCACCATGTGTAATCGAAAAGCCGCCGGCACGGGAAAATTTTTCCGTAATCAATGAAGAACTCGTTTTATCCAAACCAAGTCCGCCATATTCTTCAGGAACATCCGCACCAAGCAAGCCGAGTTCGCCCGCTTTTTTCAACAAATCAACAGAATACTCAAATTCATGATTCTCCAATTTGTCCACAACTGGCAGCACCTCGCCGGAGACAAAATCATCCGTTGTTTTTGCAATCATTTTATGTTCTTCTGTAAAATCTTCCGGCGTAAGAATATCGTCTCCGTTTAAATCTTCAATTAAAAATGCGCCGCCCTTAAACAATTTTTCTTTTGTTTCACCCATGATTTTCATCCTTTCCCATTATTCATTTTTATTTTCAGTAATAATTATGGAGATTTCTGGCAGTAGTTACAGCATTAGTTCAAACACACCTCATCCAATCTGATACACCATCAAACGGCGTACAAGAAACAGTTACGGCAATAGTTCAAATACACCGGCAGCCCCCATGCCGCCGCCGATACACATCGTGACCACCCCGAATTGTTCATTACGCCGTTTCATCTCATGAAGCAGCGTAAGTGTCAGCTTCGTGCCCGTCATTCCAAGCGGGTGCCCCAATGCAATCGCACCACCGTTGACGTTCACTATTGAAGGGTCCAAATCCAACGCCCGGATAACCCGTACGGATTGTGAGGCAAAAGCTTCATTTAATTCGATTAAACCAATATCGGATAAAGCAAGTCCTGCCATTTCCAACGCTTTTGGAACAGCTGCTACCGGACCGACTCCCATAATTTCCGGCTCCACACCGGCAACAGCAAATGAGCGAAACTTGGCGAACGGTTTCAGTCCTTCTGCCTCCGCTTTCTTCTTATCCATGACAAGGACCGTTGCAGCACCATCACTCATTTGTGAGGAATTGCCCGCTGTCACCGTTCCTTTCACACTGAAAGCCGGGCGCAGGTTCGCCAAAACTTCCATGGAGGTGCCAGGCCGTACCCCTTCATCCTGGGAAAAAGTAAATGACGTCGTTTCGACCTTGTTGTTTTTACCAATTTTATTTTCTTTTACTTCTACCGGTACAATTTCATCTGTGAATTTTTCATCCTTGATAGCTTGTGCGGCGCGTTTATGGCTTTCCACTGCAAATGCATCTTGGTCCTCGCGGGAAATATCAAATCGCTTGGCCACTTCCTCTGCCGTATGCCCCATTCCCATATAATAGCCCGGTGCGTCCTGCACAAGTTTTGTGTTAGGCTTGATGACGTGTCCTCCCATTGGGATCAGACTCATGGATTCTGCACCACCCGCCAGAATGGTATCGCCAAAACCGGAAATGATTTGCTGTGCGGCGTAGGCAATACTTTGCAAACCGGATGAACAATAGCGGTTGATCGTAATACCCGGCACATCATTTTTCAATCCCGCCAATCCGGCGATATTTCTTGCCATATTCATGCCTTGTTCTGCTTCGGGCATGGCACATCCGATAATGACATCATCGATTGTGCCATCATAATTATCAGCCCGTTTAAGCGTTTCTTTTATCGTCAATGCGGCAAGGTCATCCGGTCGCATATGTGCGAGGGACCCTTTGTGGGCCTTACCGACAGGGGTTCTTGCACCTGCAACAATTACTGCTTCTTTCACATTTATCCCTCTCTTTCTAGTTACGTAATGGTTTTCCTTTTACAAGCATGTGCTGCATCCTGGCTTGTGTTTTTGGTTCACCAATCAAGCTGAGAAAAGCTTCCCTTTCCAGATCAAGCATCGCTTGTTCCTCAATAACGGAACCTTCTCTCACTCTTCCGCCTGATAAAACATAGGCAAGTTTGTCTGCAATTTTCACATCGTGATCGGATGCATACCCGCCAAACTGCAACGATTTTGCACCCAGCAACATTGCGGCATAGCCTGCATCACCAACAACCGGGATTTTTTCCCTCTTTGGTGGCTGATAATCCGTTGCATGCAGTGCAAGTACCTTTTGTTTGGCATCATAAAGCAAATGATCGAAATTGACGCTGATGCCATCACGATTATTCAAAAATCCGTTCTCTCGCGCTTCTTCCGCAGAGGTGGAAACTTTCGCCATAGCTACTTTTTCAAATACACTGTTAGCCACTTTGGTCAAATCAAAATCAACACCCTGTGGCAGATCGCGCAATGTTTTTAAATACAGTTCCTTTGTTCCTCCACCACCGGGGATCAATCCGACGCCAAATTCGACTAATCCCATATAGGTTTCACTGGCTGCCTGAATCGAAGCTGCTGGTAATGAAACTTCCGCACCGCCGCCAACAGTCATATTGAATGGTGCAACGACAACCGGTTTTTCATTATATTTAATTTTTAATGCCATCTGCTGGAATTTATTTACAATCATATCCAGCTCAAAAAAATTGTCATCCTGTGCTTCAAACAGCATCATTGCCAAATTGGCGCCAACGCAGAAATGTTTTCCTTGGTTTCCGATAACCAGGCCTTTGTAATTTTTATTGACCTCATTTAGTGCTTCATCCACCATTTGGATGATATCCGGACCAATGGCATTGCTTTTGGAATGGAATTCAAGCAAAGCGACATCATCACCGATATCAATCAGACTTGCACCGGAATTCTTTTTAATCACGCCATGCTGGTCCTTCAGCCGTTTAATATTTATTTCCTTTGGATTAAAATACTGCTGACAGTACGATTTTCCGTCATAGTAGTAAACGTTTCCATTTTCATACTTATAAAACGACTCATTGCCTGCCCCAATCATGGCCAACACCCACTCGGGTACTGTATCCCCTTCGCTTTGCATGCGTTCTACCGATTTGCGAACGCCAATGGCATCCCATATTTCAAATGGGCCAAATTCCCATCCGAAGCCCCATTTCATTGCATCGTCAATAGCCGTTATGTCATCAGCTATTTCGCCGGTCAGTTCTGCAGAATACAGGAGTGTCTGTTTCGTGATTGCCCACACCAGATCAGAAGCACGATCTCCTTTTGCATAAATCAGCGCTTTCATTTTATTTTTCTTGCCTTTTTGCTGTTTTGCCGTCTCGGTGGCTGCTGTTTTTAATTTTTTCCGGTCCACGTATTCCAAGCTTTTAGGATCCAGTTCATAAATGATGCTGCCGTCTTTTCCTTTTTTCTTCAGGAAGAATCCTTGACCGCTTTTTGCACCAAGCCAGCCTTTTTCCTGCATCTTCATCATGAATGCCGGCACTTCAAAAACTTCCTTCTCTTTTCCTCTCACTTGTTCATAAACGTTTTTGGCAACATGTATGAACGTATCCAGCCCGACAACGTCAAGTGTCCGGAATGTGGCACTTTTGGGTCTTCCAATCAATGGACCGGTGACAGAATCTACTTCACCAATACTGTAATTGCCCTTTTGCATTTCATTTACCGTTACAAGCAAACCGTAAGTCCCAATGCGGTTGGCAATAAAGTTTGGTGTATCTTTTGCTTCCACGACACCTTTTCCTAGCACATCCTCACCGAATTTTTTCATAAATGCTAGTATTTCCGGGTCCGTATGGGTTGTAGGGATGACTTCCAGCAATTTTAAATAACGCGGTGGGTTAAAGAAATGGGTTCCCATAAAGTGTTTTTGGAAATCCACCGAACGTCCCTCAACCATCGCTTCTACGGAAATCCCTGAAGTGTTGGAGCTGACAATTGTTCCAGGCTTGCGATACTGTTCAACCTTTTCAAAAACACTTTTCTTGATTTCCAAATTTTCCACGACTACTTCAATAATCCAATCCACTTCCGCTAATTTTTCCATGTCATCGTCCATGTTACCTACAGAAATCAATTCCATGCTCTTTAATGAAGTGATTGGTGATGGTTTTTGTTTCAGTAATGCCTTCTTGCTGTCAGCTGCAATACGGTTGCGCACAGCACGGTCATCTAGGCTCAGTCCTTGCTTTTTCTCTGCATCAGTCAATTCACGCGGAACAATATCGAGCATCAATGTTGGTATGCCAACATTTGCCAAATGTGCTGCAATCGCGGAACCCATCACGCCGGATCCGAGCACCGCTGCCCGCTTGATTGTACGTTCCATTTTTTATCCCCCAATCATGAAAATTCCTTTTTGTGTTCATTTTGAATGAACACTCATTCATTTTACTGATAAAAATAAAAGATAGTTTTTCCTATCCGTCTATATATACTATAAATTAATATCAGACATTTCGCAATAACAAAATGAAAATTCTTTTGTTTTTTGAATGAAAAATTTGCTCTTTAAAGAAGAAGCCTGCTTTAATGGACAGGTCCTACATCGGCAACAATACATTTACCTCGTCTGCCTATCATCTTTTCCCATGCTTTTCCCCACCTTTTTTACTGCCTCCTTGACATTTTTTAACTGTCGCTGAAATGCAATCCACTCCTGTTCATCCAAATTACCTTCCCCATAGCGGACCTTTTCATAGCTTGTTGCATCGAGCTCCCATCCATTGCGATTAATCCATTCCGTCAACGTTTCAAAAGTTCTTCTGCCAAGTCCTTTTTTGCGTGCGATGCGTTCCAGCCGAAACATTTCTTTTCGAACCGGGTGTGTTGGAGTGATAGTATGCCACTTTTTTCGGGTGCTTGCTTTTTGTTTTTCCGGCTGCCGATAATCATGGGTTTGTACAACCGCCTGCATTTCACTGAACCGGTTGTCATCACGCTTGAACACCATAAAAAGTATCACGATTCCAGCAATGATTAAAGCTCCCGTTATTGCCCACAATACCGGCAAAATTGGTCGTAGCTGTTCGAAAATGGATGGTGTTTGCTTTAGCAGTTCCGCCTTCGATAGCTCACCACCCTTTGTACTGCTCCCCGGCAATGCAAGCTTGGCATCCTCCAAAAACTGAAACAGACCTACCACTTTGCCGACCATCAAAGCCCCAATATAAACAATGCCATCCCAAGCATTTGCGAAAACTTGCCGTCTTGCCAGCCATAAAGCAAGCAATCCACCACCAACAAGCGTACCGATATAACATCCAGCCAGCGTGAAATCAAACTGGCGGTATGCCTTTTGAAAAGCAACATTGCTGCCTAGCGAACCAAAAGAGACCACCATGAATTGCAACAATAAATAAATAAGAATGGCAAAATCTTTGAAAACCGTCAGCATCAGCATGGCGATCACAGCGGTCAAAAGCAGGTTTTGCATGCCGTGGTTGGGATTCAGTTCACCGCGGATACAGACAAAACGCCATGTCAGAAAACCGGCTAATAATATACTAGGAACGATGGCGTATTCATTTAAATAAAACAAACCTATTAAAAACGGTGCCAAAAACCAGAATACGATACTATTTTTTATTTTCAAGGACATTCCTGTATAAAGCAGACAGAGCACACTAGTCATAACGAGATAGGACCAGTATGGAACGGAAAGGTGATAGAATTGGACGATAGGCAGCATGCATAAAAAGATGATGATTGCCTCGCTGAAGAAATGGTATGCATATATTAGCAGATGGCCAGATTTCATGACCTTCAATCCCCCCTTTCGTACAGTAATCGCTTAACCAATCTCCTTGATCATTGGACTTGCCCCCGTGTCCGCTACATGAAGTATGGCTACCTTCTTATTCCGCCACTGTTGGATAAGCCTGCGCGATGGTTCCGTTACATCCCCGATGAGGATCATGACATTGGCATGCATCGCCTGACTCGACATATAGTGCAGCATTTGTTTCAACGGGATGGTAATGGGTTGTTTATGTATTCTTGCAAGCAACTCCATCGCCTGACCATAATGAATTTTACCGTTGCCTTCTTGCAAATGAAGAAAAGGCGTTTTAGCTTGTTTTCGCACATTTACAAACAATGAATAGGAAATATCAGTTTTGGCAGCCACACTGCAAACATATGCCGCATATGCAATCCATCTTTCAATTCGCTCACGATAGCGCACCATATCGGAACCGTCTTCCGTTTGTAAATTGAGGACAATTACATAAGAAATTTGAACTACCTTGGCATACTCGTTTGTCTGCAGGTTTCCTGTTTTCAACGAAGCTTGCCAGTTGATACGGGAAAACGGATCGCTATATTGATAATCCCTGATGGAGCGCGGATGCAATATGTCTTCAAAAGGTGCCATATTCATGTGGTAGTTTCCCTGTGCCATATCCAATACCTTTTGCATGCCTTGTACCGGAATCGGCGTCGGATACACGAGAAATTCCGTCTGGTACAATTTCTTAAAGACAAGCATAACAGTTTTGAAATGAAACAGGTGTGGATAGGTCAAGGTAATTTCGTTGACCTTTGCCACACCTCTTTCGATTGCCTTGACGGGTATTTCGATAACTGATGTACTATTTCTCCTGAGCGATAGCGGGATGGGAATTGTATCCATTTCCTCGTCATGGACTTTCATTTTTACGGATGTCCCGATTGTTAACCGGAGCTCCCCATTAATAATTGGTGTGATGGAATCGTTCGTCACAGTTATCTGCCAGTGGATGTCATCACCGGCAAACATTTTGATGACCGTTTTGTAATTTGCTAATGCAAGTTTTTTTCCTATCATTCTTTCATAGGCACGATACAGCAGTATATATGCGGAAAGAATTCCTGCACCTGTAAAAATATAGGTGTTTCGAAAAATCACAGCAAACAGTATGAAGAAAATCCAAACCGTGACAAGATAATCGAAGTTCCTATAATGTTCGCCGGGCAGTTCTCTTTCCCATTCCATAATCTGTCTCTCTCCTACATTTCGTATCAGATATTTCCCTAATCAAATTTAGAATAGCACATCCGAACGACTCACTTCAAGGACCATTTAAAATATTCATTTAAGTATTAACATTGAAACGATTGCTTCGGCCAATGACCACTTATTCAGCTTTCGTAGGCTGAAATCTATAAGTGCACTTGAGGGGGGGTGGATTTGGGATTAGGTTAACTTATCCTACTCGCTCCGAAAATACACCCCGCCCCACAAATGAAAATGTAAACACTCCCCCTTCACAAATCGTAATCATTACGATATAATAAGCGTTGTATTTTTACTTGATTATGTAGATTGAAGGGATGCACTATGCAAAAGACTCCTGTTATATCTTTGAAAAATGTCAATTATGCCTATGAAGAAAAAACAGTATTGGAAAATATAAATTTTGAATTGCAGGAAGGCTCCTTTATGGGGCTGCTTGGACCAAATGGCGGTGGAAAAACAACGCTGATCAAATTGGTACTTGGCCTGCTGAAGCCGACAAGTGGAACAGTTGAACTGTATGGAAAACCCGCATCGCGTTTTAAAAATAAACATTTAATCGGATTTGTATCACAAAAGTCCAACGCATTTAACAAAGGTTTCCCAGCAACGGTTTATGAAGTTGTTTCCATGGGACTGACGGCGAAAATTGGTTATATGCACTTCTTTACAAAGAAACATAAAAAAATAATTTTAGATGCCATTGATCAAGTGGGCATGGCTGCGTACAAGAATCGAAATATCGGGGAACTGTCAGGCGGGCAGCAGCAACGTGTTTTTATCGCCCGTGCGCTAGTTAGCAAACCGAAGCTGCTCATTTTGGATGAGCCTACTGTCGGTGTGGATTCCGAGAATGTTCAGCGGTTTTATGAGCTGTTGCACCGTTTAAACGTTGAAAAAGGCATAACGATGTTGCTCATTACACATGACACCGGTATCATTACGCAATATGCAACGGATATCGCCTGCTTAAATAAACATATTCATTTTCATGGAAAACCGGATGATTATATCGCTATGAATGAAGCTGACTTGTCCAATTTATACGGTCATCCAATAAACAAGGTCGTACATGACCATTGATGCTGGAGGAAAATTTTTATGCTGCATGATTTTATTGCATTTGATTTTTTACGTAACACATTTTATACCGGGCTGCTCATCGGCCTCATTGCGCCACTGCTTGGGACATTCATTGTCGTTAGGCGACTGTCGCTACTTGCCGATGCACTGTCGCATGTCACCCTGGCAGGTATCGCATTCGGATTATTTCTGGAAAAAAAGACGGCGATTACCTTTATTACACCGATGTACGGCGGCATGTTTTTCTCTGTAGTCGGATCGATATTTATCGAAAAGCTGCGGGGACTGTACAAAGCGTATCAGGAAATCGCCATTCCGATTATTTTATCGGGAGGCGTTGGCTTAAGCCTCATTTTTATTTCACTTGCGAATGGCTTTAATACAGATTTATTCAATTACTTATTTGGTTCCGTGTCTGCTGTCAGCTATCATGACTTCATCAGCATTTTGGTCATCGCCATCATCGTTGTGGTCCTGATTTTCTTTTTTTACAAGGAGCTTGTCGTTCTGTCCTTTGATGAAGAACATGCGACGATATCGGGCATCCATGCCAAACGAATTCATTTATTGTTTATCATTTTGACTGCCTTGGTCATCGCGGCTTCCATGCGCATCGTTGGCGTACTGCTTGTCTCGGCGCTAATGACCTTGCCGGTTGCAGCCAGCATGCGTATCGCCAAAAGTTTTAAACAAACAATTTTCTTATCTATTGTATTTGGTGAATTAGCTGTTATGATTGGGTTGGTAACCGGATATTATTTCAGTATTCCGCCAGGTGGAACGATTGTAATGGCGTCCATCTTTATGTTGCTTGGTGCCATTAGCTATCGTTACGTTCATAAAAAAGTGCAAAAGTGGGGGAATGAAGAATGAATATAGAAGAAGCAATAGAAACTTTAAAGGATAAAGGCTATAAAACGACCGGAAGACGCAAAGACATTTTATCTTTTTTCGCCGAGGCCGATGGTTATCGTACGGCAAGGGATCTGATTCAATATATGGAACAGCGCCATGATGGGATAAGTTTTGATACCATTTACCGCAATTTGCATTTATTTGTGGAAATGGGCATATTGGAGACAACTGAATTGGACGGTGAAAAACATTTTCAAATCGCATGCGCACAGCACCATCATCACCATTTTATCTGCAAATGCTGCGGCAAAACAAAAGAGGTTGATATTTGCCCGATGAAAAACGTGGATAGTATGCTGCCCGGCTGTATCATTGAAAACCATAAATTTGAAATCTATGGCATCTGCCCGCAATGCAAAACTTCATAATGAACAAAGGCGCAAGCGCCCTTACAGGCTAAAAGCGCGACGTCCTGGGACAGCGATTACTCGTCCCACCCAAAACCTTTGGGGCTGCGATTACTCGTCCCATCAAAAAGCTCTGGGACTGCGATTACTCGTCCCATCAAAAAGCTCTGCTAGTTGCTGGGCGCTGGAGCCGGACGTGGCTGTCATAGCAAATGACATGAATACGGCCCAATTTTATACTTTCTCTAGCTACAAAAAAAGAGCAACCAATCTTTTGTTGGCTGCTCCTTTTGCGTATTTAGCCGAATACCTCCTGTAATACCCTCGACTCATCCAATTCCAACACGTTTTTATGAATAATAGCTTCAACATTATGATGCATTTGATTCTTTAATTCAGAAGAAATATCTTTTTCTCCCATAATATATGTTTTTTCCCATTCATTATCTTTTGCAAGCCTATCCAGTTTTGGTGCAATGCTTTTATACCATCTCTGCAAATTCGCTTTGAATTTAGCCTCGAAATTATCCTTCTTTATCCCGGCCTTCTGCTTGGCAGACGCAGCTTGCCCCACCTTTGTTGTACTTTGCTTTACATGCCAGTTTTCTTTATCGAGATCAAATTCAAATTGCCATGTGTTTTCCACACGGTTTAAATTGGCTTCAATCACTTTGATTTCATTTTTTTGTACGAGGATGATGCCTGCCTTTGGATAATCGTGAAGGATATTTTCCAATTGTGCAAGCTCGGCAGTTTCTTTCCAGTAAAATTCAGTTTTCACCCTGACTTGAATACAATCGGCATACCATACTTCTTCGTCTGCTGTTGCAAATAAAATCACCCCGCGCTGCAAATGCTGCTCATGCTCTCCCATGAATTTCTCCACTTGACGCTTTACCTGCTGAAAATTGCGCAATTCCTCTTTGTCACTGTCTTGCTGCAAATATTCTTCAAAATTGCGCATGCCATTTTTCAATTGCAGACGCCACTTTCCACCTTGCTGTTCAGGGTCGGATGGATCGGTGTTTAAATACATGGAAAATACCTTATTGCTCCCATCCCTGCGGACACTTTCCAGCTGGCGTATCATTTTTTCCATTCTCATCGGCTTTGCACCCCTTTAAAAAGTTGTTATTAGTTTTATTTAACCTACAAGGTGCAAAACAAAACAATTAGATTTTTGAAAAAATGTACTTTCTATCTCGTTTCTTCAACTGGGACATGCACCTGTTCCAATATTTCTTTTGTTACTTGCAGGCTTGTTTTCGTCATGGCTCCTTCCATTGTGAGCATCAGGCGATGGGGAAATACAAATGGTGCCAAAAATTTCAAATCACCCGGAGTTACATACTCCCTGTCCTGCAAATAGGCGTATGATTGGGCCGCACGCATAAAAGCAAGTGTACCGCGCGGACTGACCCCAAGTTCAACATCTGCATGATCACGTGATTGCACAATAAGATCAAGCAAATAGTCCGTGACAACTTCTGAAAGGTGGACGTTTTTGATCTCATTTTGCATATGGATAATCTCTTTGGCGGATAGCACAGCGGTCAACTCTTCAAAAGGGTCTTGCGTACGATACGTATGTAAGATTTTCTTTTCCTCATGCCGACTAGGATACCCTAAATCAATCTGAAATAAAAAGCGGTCCAGCTGTGCTTCAGGCAAGGGGAACGTTCCGTAATTGCTTTCCACCGGGTTTTGTGTTGCCAATACCATAAATGGTTGGGTAATTTTTATCGTTTCCCCATCGATTGTTGTCTGGCGTTCCTCCATAGCTTCCAGCAAACTTGACTGCGTTTTCGGCGTAGCACGATTGATTTCATCCGCCAAAAAAATATTTGTGACCACAGGACCAACCCGAAGTTCAAAATCCTGTTTCTTCGGATTAAAAAATCGAATACCGGTTATATCGCTCGGCAATACATCAGGTGTAAATTGACTGCGACCGAAAGCCCCGTCAATCACTTTTGCAAAACTTTTGGCAAGTTTGGTTTTCCCCGTGCCCGGAACACTTTGCAAAAGCACATGGCCTTGCGCCAGCAAAGCAGTAAACAACAAATCAACTACTTCCGACTTACCCACAATGACGTTATTTAACATTTCTTTTGCTTTCTTGATTTTTCCCATCCCTATTCCCCCTCGTAATGCTTGTTTCATAGTGGAATGCAGACGATGATTGCTTCACCCTAAGCAAAGTCTGCATGACCCGCCCCATCTTTTCAAGGATAAAGTGAAACTTCATTCTGTGGGGGTTCCCTTTCTCCCCCCACTGATGAAGCAATGAGCTCGTGTTAAAACCGCACATCCCGTGTCAACACCCGCGTAACCAACGTCCTGTTTGCCCGAACCAATTGAGCGTTTGACTTTCTGTTGAGCTCCACTTATCATTTTTCATTTAATTTAAATGATTGAAGTGCGGATCTTACAGCCAGTTAATACGATAAAAAAGCTTTCCCTACCCAAAGAAAAGAAAGCTTTCTACATAATTATTCTTCGTCAAACAAACCTTCAAAAACAAAAGATTCCTGTGGTTTTCGATCAGATGGTTTTTCACGATCACGATACGCTTCATCAAGCAATTCTATTTCACCTTGATAACCGATCGCAACAATCACATTTACAAAATAGTTTTCCGGGATACCAAGCACTTCTTTGGCTTTTTGACGATCGAAACCGCCCATGCCGTGTGCGATTAATCCTTTTCGAGTCGCTTCCAATGCAAGGTATCCCCATGCAGCCCCGGTATCAAATGCATGTGTTGGGTTGGCTCCATTAAAACGTTCTTCATCTGTTTTGGAAATGACCGCCACCAATACGGGTGCTTTTTGACACCAAACGACGTTGGATTCATCTATAAAAGCGTGGAACCTTTCGCGGTCTTCAGCTGTTCTGGCAAACACGAACCGCCATGGTTGCACATTTGCCGCAGAAGGTGCCCAACGAGCTGCCTCAAACAAACTGCGCAACACGTCATCCGGTATTTCCTTATCCTGAAAAGAACGCGGTGACCAGCGCTGTGTATATATCGGATCAATCTGATAAGCCGCCTTGCGAATTTCCTCAACTACATTCATTTTTCTGTTACCTCCTGGATGTTTCCTTATTATGATGGTTGGAAAATATATAGACCAGTCCCGATTATACTAAAAGCAAGCAAGTGAGTGAAATGTTTTGCCTATATGCCTTTATGAAGAACAAAGGCGCAAACGACCTTGCAGGCTAAAAGCGCGACGTCATGGGGCTGCGGTTACTCGCCCCACCGAAAACCATTTGGGACTGCGATTACTCGTCCCATCAAAAAGCTTTGCTAGTTGCTGGGCTCTGGGCCGTACGTGGCTGTCATAGCAAATGACATGAATACAGCTTGGTTTTATACTTTCTTTATCCACAAGAAAAGCCTCCGCTTAAAAGCGGAGGCTTCATTATATTACAGTTACATTAGTTGATACGTTGAACATGTCCTTTGAAAACTTTGCTCCAGTATGGATTGCTGATGCTGGCAACGCCAACCCCGCTGTCTTGTGCACCGATGAATTTTCCACCGCCAAGATAAATTCCAACGTGGCCATCTTTCTTGTAAGTATCAAAGAATACCAGATCACCAGGTTTTGCGTTGGCATAGGAAACACTTGTGCCATAGCCGGAAAGCGCTGCAGTGCTGGAAGGGATGGAGATCCCTGCTTGACTATATGCCCAAGAAACAAGTCCGGAACAATCGAATCCACCCGGTGATTTGCCACCCCATACGTACGGTGTGCCAACGACGCTATAGGCCGCACTGATTGCTGAACCGCCATGAGCCGGTGATTTCGCGTTGGAAGACGTCGCTGCTTTGGCTGTATTTTTACTGGATGGTGCAGCTGCTGTACGCTTGGAAGAAGCGCTGCTATTGGATGAAGAAACGTTGCTCTTGGAAGCAGATGTCGTTGCCTTCTGAGCGGCACGCTGCACTCCATTGCTTGCAGCATTGTCATTTGACGCTGTTGCACTCGCTACCTCAACCTCCGGAGCAGGTGCAGTTGCCTTCGCAATACTGTCTTTTACTTCTGATTCCAATGAAGCAAGCTTGCTATCTTTTATTTTCAACGTGTCCTTTTTCTGATCCAATTCAGCTTTTTTATTCTTTAAAGCAACTTTTCTTTTGTCATTTTCTTTTTTCTGACTAAGAATGGTCTTCTGAATTCCCTTTAACTCAGCCTGCATATCATTTAATTCGTCCAGTTTTTTCTCTACTGTTTTTTTATCTTTTTCAATTTGATCCATCAAATCTTGATCGGATTCCGTAATTTTTGTTACTGCAGAAACACGGCTGATGAAATCGCTGAAGCTTTTTGATCCCAAAAGCACATCTATATAGCCAATGTTTCCTCCGCTCTTCTGATAGGAAGAAGCACGTTCTTTCAATATTTCAAAGCGCTTATCGATCGCCGCTTGCAATTCGGCAATCTTATCTTTCGTATCACGGATGGATTGTTTTGTTTCACCAATTTTGTCGTTGTTTTTCTTTAAAGCCGCTTCCGTTTTGGAAATTTCATTGTTTAGTTTTTCCAAGTCGATAAGGACATCCGCAATTTGTGATTCGGCTTTTGATAGATTTGCTTTAATAGATGAACGCTCACTCTGAATGTCCGATTGTTTGTTATGTAAATCCTGCAATGTTTCCGCATGGATAGGCTGTGCAAAAAAAGTGCTGCTTAAACCTACTACAGATACTGTAGCTAATGTTACTATTGTCTTCTTCAATCTTTTTTCCCCGCTTCCCCCTTGCCCCAACTGCAATGTTGCGTTACTTTTGTTTCACTTGCCGAACTCTATGTATTTGCAGCGGGACAATATATGTTTTTTATGTATTCTCTTTTTATTTTCATAGGCAGTATAACATCATATGATTTCACAATTGTTATGGTAATGTTACAAATACATTTCAAATAATACGGCAATCGGTTTTTTTCGGGGGAAAACAGACCATTTGACAATAAAATGTTCGAAATTTGTCCTTTAAAATCTCTGTCATGTCAGGCAATGGAAAGATTTTGTCTTTTTTCGGTCCAAACAAAAGTAGCGCAAACGATTCCCGTCGCAGGAGATATATTTTTTTCGCCTGAAAATCGTTTACTGCTATCTCCCAAAGGTAACTTTTTTACAAAAAATGACAAACAGCGTGCAGTACCATGAAAATGACAAGCTGCTCTTATGCCAGTCCCTTCTGAAAAGCATAAATAACAGCTTGGGTGCGGTCAGATACATCCAATTTGGCAAGAATGTTGCTTACGTGGACTTTGGCGGTTTTCAGCGTAATGAACAGTTCATCTGCAATTTCCTGATTTGATTTTCCTTTGGTCATTAGCAAAAGGACTTCCATTTCCCGATTTGTCAGCTGTTCATGCGGCAATTGGCTTGGCTGCTGGCGCATATGGTTCATCAATTTACCTGTTACCTCAGGCTCCAGTACGGACTCACCTTGATACGTTTTACGGATGGCAGCGGCGATTTCACTTGCCTTGGATGTTTTTAGCATATAGCTTGTAGCACCTGCCTCCAGGGCAGGATATACCTTCTCATCATCCAAAAAACTGGTAACAATAATTATTTTTGCATCTGGCCACTGTGCAATGATTTCCTGCGTCGCTTCGATGCCATCCATTTCTTTCATGACCAGATCAAGCAAGATAATGTCCGGACGAAGGGCCAATGCTTTTTCGACTGCTTCGGCCCCATCATCTGCTTCCGCGACAACTTGCATATCGTGCTGTGCACTTAAATATGCAGACACACCGATACGCACCATTTCATGGTCATCAGCGAATAGTATTTTAATCATGTGAATCCTGCCCCTTTCCTACATTTACAACCTTCACTTCAAGTCTTGTTCCCTGTCCCGGCAAACTGATGATTTTCAGAATACCGCCAATTTCTTCCGCTCGTTCCTGCATATTATTTAGTCCATATGAACTTGTTTTTTCTTTTTCCAAGTCAAAGCCGACACCATTATCGACGACTCGCAAAATAATATGTTCGTCCCGCTTAATCAGCATGATTTCCAGCTCGGACGCTTTTGCATGGCGGAGGGTATTGGAAACAGATTCTTGCAAAATTCGAAAGAGCTGATCCTCGATTCCTTTTTCGACAGCGAAATCCTCCACCTTCCAGGTAATCGTCATCGGCACTTTTTGAACCAACTCCTGTAATAGCTGGCGCGTGCCTTCCTGAATGGATTTATTTTTCAATGCAACCGGTCTGAGATGCATCAGCAATGCACGCATTTCAAGCTGTGACTGCTGTATCATTTTTTCAACCAGTTGTAATTGCCGTCGAACCGGTTCCTCCGGCGGATTGGTTTCATTCATTGCAGACATCATCATCGAGGCGGCAAATAGCTCTTGGCTCACGGAATCATGCAGCTCCCTTGCCAGCCGGTTCCTTTCCTGTATAATCACATCCTGAAATTTTTCCCGTTCGGTCACTCTTTCCGTGGCAGATTTGCGTGCTTTTTGCGCATGCTGCTGCAGCTTTTGCTGAATCGCTTTAACCTGTGTTTCAATTTTATCCAGTTCCGGGTAGAGATTTTCTTCCTCGTTTGTCAGTTGCCCCTCGGCAATTTCTGTTAACTTGCGCTCCAAATGTTTGATTCGCTGCTGCCAGTACCAAGCTGATGTAATGCCCAGCACCAGACCAGCAATGAGCGCCAGTCCAAGCGGAACAACCAGAAATGGAATATCAAAATAGGATGTTTCCCATATCATCGACCAATTTTTTAGCGGAAATGCCACCAGCACGACTGCCATCACCAGCCCAGTCAGAAGCAAGCTGAAAATCACTGCAGTAATCACATGTCGCAAAAATGTACTCATAGCCGCTTCACCTCGATATCACCGGAAAATAAGCTCGTCACTATTTTCACACGAGGATGGCTGGTGTCGTAGTGCTTCGTTTTAAATGTTGCCGTCTGGTTTACCAGTTTGTTGTAGGTTTTCCCGAAAATATGGACCCTGCCAAAAACAGCACTATGATGCACACATACTTCAACCTCATAAGGTACGTAAATTTCGATATTACCGGCAATATGCCGAATGGAAATAACAGCCGTTTCTTTTGGCAATACAGTATTGGTCAAGTCGATGATGCGGTCGCCAATGCCGCCATGAATGTTAATATCGTTCCACCTATAGGCGTGATTGGCTGTTTGCTGGCTTCCAAACATACGCAGGTGAAACAAAGGGGCTACCTTGTATACCTCTTCTTCCTGACTATCATCCAATTGCAGCTGGGGTTGGATAAATTCTGCATCCTTTTTCTTTTTCATATAGTCCCAAATAAATAAAGCAATCGCGGCAACAAGCAGAAAACGTACAGCCATGAGATTAAGAATGGAAAAAATAAAAATGATTACGCCAATCCAAAATAAAATCTTTCCCCATAGTTGCTTAAAATGCTTATAGCCTACGTATACCATTGCAGCTGAAAACAGCGCGGGAATCAGCATACCGCCATGAAAAAAAGCAATTTCAAACAGAAACAGGATTATCCCGATGATGAAAATCCAATTCAGCATATCTGTTGATAATCTGTTAAACAAGCGATAATCCCCCTTCTGTGAATACTTTTTTCGCTTTATTGCAACAAGATCCGGATTTGTTGAAAAAACCCAAGCAGACACATGTCTGTGCCTGCTTAGTATAGCATTTTTTCACTTGACTGGCATCCGGATATTCCCTTTAACATGGAAACGCTTTTTGGGCTTGTGGCAGAAATATTATTCTGCTTCACGCATTTCCTTTTCCAGTTTCGAAATCTTGCTGTCAAACGTACTGCGATAGTATGCACTGTTTACCTTGTATTCCAGGTTGTCCATATAGCGTTCCAATTCCGCAAACCGGGAAAATGGCTTGTCAGTTGATTCATCCAATACCCGATTAATTTGATGATTGGCATGAATCATATTTTCCCTGCCCATCAATTCCATTCTGCGCAAATGCATATCTTTCAGTTTGTGTTTCATTTCTTCATATTTTCTTTCCAAACTTTCCAGTTGTGCTGCCGCATCATCTTTGGCTGCTCTCATCCGCTGGGCACGCGCTTCGAATTCTTCATATTCTTTGATGGCGAATGCACGCATTTCCTCTTCGCCGGCTTTTTCGGCAATGGTGGCTTGCTTTTTGCGTTTTTCAGCCATTTCCTGTGCTTTGATGTACTCAGTCGCAAATTGTTCCTTTAAACGATACTGGCGCTCGATTAGGCGACGCACTTTTTCCTTTTCCTGTTCACTTTGACGTAAGTATTGATTTAATGCAGCAATCGGATTACGCTGTTCTTTTTGATCCAGCATCTGATGAATATCCGCTGAAATAGAATCCTTGATTCGTGTAAATAAATTTGTCATCTTGATTTCTCTCCTTTTTAATAATGATTCATTTGCGACCATTGTTGTTCGAAGTTATCAAATGGATCCGAACGATCAGGGTCGGCATCGATAATATTGTCCGTTTTTTTCCATTTTTTCACCAACACATACAGAACATAAGCTGCGGCAAATCCGATTACCGCATATACATTAGCCAATGCGATGGATAGAACAATTAACCCTGCAATAAACCAGCCGACCTTCCCAGCGGTTGAATTACTTTTTACAAACTGCTTAAAAACAAGGTAAAGCAATCCCAATCCGACCGCCAAGAGAATCATCGGCCCTATGTTAACAAGCAAAACAATTGCCGCGGTCAGTGCAGCAAGAAATAACAGAAACTTTTTCATATAGTTGCCTCCTTTCGTATCTCCATCATACGAAAAATACGGACCTTACATAATGTACCTAAGCTATAACTTTGAATAAGACTTTAGGCGTAGTGATGGCAAGCCCTTAAGCGTGGGGAATGAGAGGGATTGTACGGGGGAAATTGGTTTTATTCTTAAGAAAAAGGGGGGAAGTTTTTATCCAGTTTTTGTAAAGATGCGGGATCCAGCCAAACCGATTACATATTCCTCCTCGTACTAAAATAAATATAGTTGATAAACAAGGGATTAACCCTTGGGATATCAATGATCTATTGCTCTTT
>NZ_JAROCA010000090.1 GCF_030732005.1 Tigheibacillus jepli
TGATAAATCAATGTTTTGGAACGTCAAAAGGCAGTTTTTGGGGTGTTTTTCTCAAAAACTGCCGAAACTTGGGTTAAGAGGATGTTTGGAAAATAGGATTGGCCCGGTAGGAATTAGCGAAAGATATCGGCTATTGCTGACGATTTGTTTTCGTAAAACGCTATACACATAGGGGTGAAAAGTACAGAATGAAAATAAATAAAATACAAATTGCGGTGTTGCTTGTTGCGGCAATTGCGCTTGGGTTTGCAGGAGCATACTTTGGGGTAACATTTGCTCAATCAAACCAAAAGGCAGAACCTTCTACAGCTTTAAGCAAAACAGAAGACCCGGTGACGCAAGACAATGTGCAAACGCCAGAAGAAATGGAGAAAGTGGCACAGGCATATTCGCTTATTAAAAAGCACTATGTCCAAAATGTGGACGATGACAAACTGATTGAGGGTGCAATTAAAGGGATGCTTTCCTCTTTAGATGATCCTTATAGTACATATATGGATAAGAAAACGATGTCCCAATTCAATGAACAAATTGAATCATCGTTTGAAGGAATCGGCGCGGAGGTTAGCATGCGAAATGGTGTTGTGACGATTGTTTCGCCAATCAAAGATTCCCCAGCGGAAAAGGCTGGATTGCGGCCGAATGATCAGGTGCTTCGTGTGAATGGTAAATCGTTGGATGGGCTTAATCTGGATCAGGCTGTTGCAAAAATCCGCGGGAAAAAGGGTACCATGGTTAAACTGGATATCAAACGTCCGGGAGCCTCCGATATTTTGAAAGTCAACGTAAAACGTGACACGATCCCTGTTGAAACGGTTTATTCAGAGATGAAAAAGAAAGACGGCAAAAAAACCGGCGTGATAGAAATTACAAGTTTTTCGGAACATACGGCAAAGGAATTCAAAGAGCAGCTGACAAAGCTTGAAAAACAGGGAATGGACGGTTTGGTCATTGATGTACGCGGCAACCCGGGAGGCTTGCTTGATTCAGTAGGAGATATACTTGGGAACTTTATACCAAGCGACGTTCCTTACGTGCAAGTGGAGAACAGGGCAGGTGAAAAACAAAAATCATATACGGATCTGGATAAGAAAAAACCATATCCGATTGATGTTTTGATGGATGAAGGCAGCGCATCTGCTTCGGAAATTTTAGCTGTTGCCATGAAGGAAAATGGCTATCAGACGATAGGAACAAAAAGCTTTGGCAAAGGAACGGTGCAGCAAGCTGTTCCGATGGGGGATGGCAGTACTGTGAAATTGACCTTTTATAAATGGCTTTCGCCCAAAGGCAATTGGATTCACAAGAAAGGAATCCAGCCAGATGTCAAAGTAAAGCAACCGGCGTACTATTTTGCTAACCCGATTGAAATCAAAAAACCATTGGCATTTGACCATACCGGTGAAAAAATTAAAAATGCGCAAGAGATGCTAGCGGGCTTAGGCTATCCAATCGATCGCAAGGACGGTTATTTTGATAAGCAAACCGAGACCGCAGTAAAAGCCTTCCAAAAAGACAATAAACTAACGCAATCAGGAAAAATAGACGACAAAACGGCTGCAGCTCTCCAAGCGAAAATAGTGGATAAAATACGCAGCAAAAAGGATGACAAACAGCTCCAAAAAGCATTGCAAGTATTATATCGTTAATCATTTCAGCCGCGGATATTCCCGCGGCTGAAATATTTTGCTAAAATAGAATCAGGACAAATGCGCAAGCGGACCTTACAGGCTAAAAGCGCGACGTCCTGGGACTGCGATTACTCGTCCCACCGAAGAGCTTTTGTCGCAACGCCTGTACTAGCACGTCCTGTGCGTCGTAGCAACGTACAAACTAGAGCGCTTTGGGGCTGCGGTTACTCGCCCCAACAAAAAGCTCTGGGGCTGCAGTTACTCGCCCCATCAAAAAGCTCTGGGACTGCGATTACTCGTCCCACCCAAAACCTCTGCTAGTTGCTGGGCGCTGGAGCCGGACGTGGCTGTCACCCAAAAGTGACGTCCATACAGTCTGAATTTTATATCTTCTTATAACATGAAGAAAAGGAACGGCAGGTTTAAAAAATGTGGCGTGTACAAGCCTAAAGGGGTGTACTTATTTGTTAAGGAATTGGCTTTTGGAAATAGCGGCTGGATTTGGCAGGATGTTTGTCAATCCGTTGCTGTATTGGACTTTTCTATTGCTTGTTATCACTGGTGTCCGGCGCATTAAGCGTGAACGAATGTTTTTTGGTACCAAAATCAAAGCTGTTTTTTCCGAATGGCACCACACATGGGGGATTTCCTTGTTGTTCGGACTGGTGATGTCCCTTGTAGCAGTTGGAATTGGCATCGTTTTTACACCGCAAATGCTTTTACTGATCAGTGTAGTGACGATTTTGCTTAGTATTCACGGTAAATTCACTTGGCTCTCTCCGGTATATACGATAGGCATATCTTATTTGCTACTGCTTTTTTTACCGGAAATATTGCACCGGCAATCTTTTATCAATACGGATTTATTCGCGCATGTGAATTTTAGCGGTTTGGCGATTGTGCTAGGGTTTCTGCTTGTTGCCCAGGCAGCTTTATTATATGGCATCAAGCGCAAAGATGTCTTTTCATCTTTAAGGAAAAGCAGCCGTGGGGCATGGATAGGTGTTCAGCACTTGAAAAAGCTGGCAGTAATCCCGTTTTTTATTCCAATTCCGTTAGGCTGGATCCATTCCTTTGCAGATTTTTGGCCATATATACCGCTTGGTGACATGACTTCTTCGGATTCATTCGGATTGCTGTTGTTCCCAATGGTCATCGGGTTTCATTTCCAGGCTGCAGGCAATGAATCACAGGTCGTCAAAAGGTGGCTCGGTCGACGAATTCTTTTGCTCGCCGTAATCGTACTGGCGGTAGGTATAGGTTCCATTTATATCGGTTGGCTATCTGCTGTGGCAATACTTGGCGGTATTTTGGGATGGGAATACATCCATTACAGGTTGCGGACCAAAGATCAATTGCAGCCGGCTTATTTTAGTCAAACAGACAGTGGTTTGCGGGTGTTAAGTGTGATGCCTGGTTCACCGTCTGATAAATGGGGAATATATCCGGGGGAAGTCATTACAAGGGTGCATGGTCGGCCTGTAGCCAGTGAAGCAGCCTTTTATCAGGCATTACAAATCAACGGCGCCTTTGTGAAATTGACAGTTCTTGATACATCCGGGGAGATGCGGTTTGTACAGGGTGCGCTATACGAAAATGACCATCATGAGCTAGGTCTTATTTTTGTAACAGCTGCCTATCGTGATACAAAGGCTTCGTCTTGGTAATCAATGAAATAAAGTGAAACTTCAATCAGCTGGGACTTTTCTCTCCCCACTATTCAAGTAATGAACTTGGGTTAATACAGCTACATCTTGGGACTGCGAATCCTCGTCCCACTGTAACCCCTGTTGGCGTGATTCAATTTGATAAACCAAAAACAAACAAGCCTAGGTTCGGCTTGTTTGTTTTTACAGCTGGGAAGTGTAAGATAGTCTATAATTGTGATATTATAATCCGCTGATTCATGCCATTTGCAAATGGGTAAGATGATATGGATGGACCTATGCATAAAAGTCGAATGCTTGTTCGTTGTATGTTATAATGATGATATATATCGCATTTGAGATGAAACAATCCTAGCAACATCATATTTGTTGTTTTTTAGACGAACATTCAGCGAAAAAAACCGATGAAACAGGTTTCGCTATATATATTACGCTATAGATATTATTGGAAGGAAATGGAGGATTTCAGTTGGAAAATAATAAATTTGAACTTGTTTCCAAGTACGAGCCACAAGGAGACCAACCGAAAGCCATCAAAGAACTGGTTTCCAGAATAAAAGAAGGACGCCGTCACCAAACTTTGCTTGGTGCTACAGGAACGGGAAAAACTTTTACAGTCTCCAATGTCATTAAGGAAATTAATAAACCAACGTTAGTAATTGCCCACAATAAAACACTTGCAGGTCAGCTATACAGCGAATTCAAGGAATTTTTCCCGAATAATGCAGTCGAATATTTTGTAAGTTTTTATGATTATTATCAACCGGAAGCGTATGTTCCTTCGACAGATACATTCATTGAAAAAGATGCCAGCATTAATGACGAGATTGATAAGCTGCGCCACTCGGCAACATCTGCCTTGTTTGAAAGAAATGACGTATTGATTGTTGCTAGTGTTTCAAGCATCTTTGGCCTAGGTTCTCCGGAAGAATATTCCAGTCAAGTCGTATCGTTGCGAATGGGCATGGAAAAAGAAAGAGATGATTTATTACGCGATTTGGTCAATATTCAATACGCCCGCAATGATATCGATTTTAAGCGCGGTACCTTCCGTGTGCGTGGAGATTCAGTGGAAGTAATTCCAGCTTCAAGAGAGAAGAACTGTATTCGTATTGAATTTTTTGGTGATGAAATCGACCGCATTCGCGAAGTAGATGCACTGACCGGCGAAATTATTGGCGATCGTGAACATGTTGCCATTTTCCCTGCTTCCCACTATGTAACAAGAGAAGAAAAACTGAAATTGGCAATCGAGCGGATTGAGGAAGAATTGGACGAACGTCTCAAGGAACTCCACGATCAAAATAAATTGCTCGAGGAACAGCGATTGCGCCAGCGTACAAATTACGATATCGAAATGATGAAGGAAATGGGATTTTGTTCCGGGATTGAAAACTATTCCCGCCATTTGACATTAAGAGAGGCGGGAGCAACACCTTACACATTGTTCGATTACTTCCCGAAGGACTTTTTGGTCGTTGTCGATGAGTCGCATGTGACATTGCCACAGATCAGGGGCATGTATAATGGTGACAGGGCGAGGAAACAAGTATTAGTCGATCATGGTTTTCGTCTGCCTTCCGCTTTGGATAACCGGCCGCTTACATTTGAGGAATTCGAAAAGAAAACAAGTCAGCTTATTTACGTATCGGCAACACCCGGACCATATGAAATGGAACACGCTCCGGACTTCACCGAACAAATTATTCGTCCGACCGGCCTGCTTGATCCAAAAGTGGAAGTTCGTCCGATTAATGGTCAAATTGATGATTTAATCGCTGAAATCAATCAATGCAAGAAACACAATGAACGTGTCCTCGTAACCACGTTGACGAAGAAAATGGCGGAAGATCTCACAGACTACCTGAAGGAAATTGGCATTAAAGTAACCTATTTGCACTCAGAGGTAAAGACGCTAGAAAGGACGGAAATCATCCGCGAATTGCGGCTGGGCAAGCATGATGTACTTGTCGGCATCAATTTGCTACGTGAAGGCCTTGATATACCAGAGGTCTCACTTGTTGCGATACTTGATGCCGATAAAGAAGGGTTCTTGCGATCGGAACGGTCACTTGTACAGACAATGGGACGGGCAGCACGAAATGAAAATGGCAAGGTTATTATGTACGCGGACACGATCACACAATCGATGCAGGCGGCCATTGATGAAACAAACCGGCGTCGCCAAGTACAGATGGAATACAATGAAGCACACCACATTGTACCAAAAACGATTAAAAAAGAAATTCATGATTCCATACGTGCAACAGTTGCTGCAGAAACCGGCGAAAAATATGAAACAGATAAGAAATTGAAGAAGATATCGAAAAAAGAAAAGGAAAAGATTATCCAATCCATGGAAAAAGAAATGCGCGAGGCAGCAAAGGCGCTCGATTTCGAACGGGCAGCCGAATTGCGCGACATCCTTTTCGAAATGAAGGCAGAGGCGTAAAAATTAGTTTTGCAAGTTATCGATTCATGATATAGATATCCACGAATGTGAAAGGATGTTTTCATTTATGCCGAGCAAGTCAATTAAGGTTCAAGGTGCCAGAGCACATAACTTGAAAAATATCAATATCACGATTCCAAAAAACAAGTTGGTTGTTGTCACGGGCCTTTCTGGTTCAGGAAAGTCATCGCTCGCATTTGACACCATTTATGCGGAGGGGCAAAGGCGGTATGTGGAGTCTTTGTCGGCATACGCACGTCAATTTCTGGGACAGGTAGATAAGCCGGATGTCGATTCCATCGAAGGTTTGTCACCGGCGATATCCATCGACCAGAAAACGACAAGCCGCAACCCCAGGTCAACAGTCGGTACGGTAACCGAAATTTACGACTATCTTCGGCTTTTGTTTGCCCGAATCGGAAGACCGACTTGTCCAAAACACGGAATAGAAATCAGTTCGCAGTCTGTAGAGCAAATGGTTGACCGTATTATGGAATACCCGGAGCGCACCAAAATCCAGATCCTTGCTCCGATTGTTTCCGGACGAAAAGGCGAACATGTAAAAACGATAGAAAAACTGAAACAGGAAGGTTATGTGCGCATACGGGTTGATAAAGAGATGCGCGAAGTGACGGATGATATTCAATTGGAAAAAAATAAAAAGCATTCCATTGAAGTGGTAGTCGACCGGATTGTCGTGAAAGATGGTATCACGACCAGGCTGAGTGATTCATTGGAAACGGCACTTTCCTTGTCGGACGGCAAGGTTATTGTGGATGTCATCGGCGAGGAAGAATTGGTGTTTAGTGAACATTTTGCATGTCCGATTTGCGGCTTCTCTATTGGCGAACTGGAACCAAGACTATTTTCCTTCAACAGTCCTTTTGGTGCCTGCCCAACTTGTGATGGCCTTGGTGTAAGACAAGAAGTTGATTTGGATCTGGTGATTCCGGATTGGAACAAGTCGCTCGAGGATAATGCAATTGCAGCATGGGAACCAATCAGTTCGCAATATTATCCGCAACTGTTGAAAAGTGTATGTGAACATTACGGCATCGACATGACAATACCGGTGAAGGATATTCCAAAACACCAGATGGATAAAATTCTTTATGGAAGCGGAAAAGAAAAAATCCGTTTCTATTATGTGAGTGATTTTGGCTCCGTAAGGGATACACAAATTCAGTTTGAAGGCGTCATTCATAATATTAAACGTCGTTATGAAGAGACTTCATCCGACTTTATCCGGGAAACATTAGGAAAGTATATGGCACAAAATAAGTGCCCTACCTGTAAAGGGTACCGGCTGAAAAAAGAAGCACTTGCTGTATTGATCGATGGCAAGCACATCAGCCAGGTTACCGAATTTTCCATCACGGAAGCGGAACAATTTTTCCATGCGCTTGATTTAACAGAAAAAGAAGCAAAAATAGCAAAAATGATTCTGAAAGAAATAAACAACCGATTGGCATTTTTGGATAATGTCGGTTTGGATTATTTGACCTTATCCAGAACGGCCGGTACACTTTCCGGCGGCGAGGCACAGCGCATCCGGCTTGCAACGCAAATCGGTTCGGCATTGTCGGGTGTGTTGTATGTACTTGATGAACCATCCATTGGCTTGCATCAGCGTGATAATGACCGACTGATTGCGACACTGAAAAGTATGCGGGATTTGGATAATACATTGATCGTTGTCGAACATGACGAGGATACAATGCTTGCGGCGGACTGGCTAATCGACATTGGTCCAGGTGCTGGTGAACATGGTGGCAATATCGTTGCCAGCGGAAAACCGGATAAAGTGATGAAAACAAAAAAATCGCTAACGGGCCAGTATCTATCCGGTGAGAAATTTATTCCGCTACCGGCAAAGCGCCGTAAAGGAAATGGCCAGTTTATTGAAGTAATCGGTGCAGCAGAAAATAATTTGAAGAAGGTCGATGTCAAATTTCCACTTGGAACAATGACGGTTGTAACCGGTGTGTCCGGTTCGGGAAAAAGTTCGCTTGTCAATGAAGTTTTATTCAAATCTTTATCCAAAGCACTTTACCCGACAAGCAAACTCCGTCCGGGCAAACATAAAGAAGTAAAGGGCATTGATCAAATTGAAAAAGTTATTGACATTGATCAGTCGCCAATCGGACGAACACCACGGTCCAATCCCGCGACATATACAAGCGTTTTCGATGATATACGCGATGTGTTTGCATCTACAAATGAGGCAAAAGTGCGTGGTTATAAAAAAGGCCGTTTCAGCTTTAACGTAAAAGGCGGACGTTGTGAAGCATGCCGCGGAGACGGGATTATCAAAATCGAAATGCACTTTTTACCTGACGTATATGTCCCTTGCGAAGTATGCAATGGCAAACGCTATAACCGAGAAACGCTTGAAGTGACGTATAAGGGGAAAAACATTGCCGACGTCCTTGACATGACCATCGAAGAAGCGCTGGATTTCTTTGCCAATGTGCCTAAAATTAAGCGCAAGCTGCAAACAATTTATGATGTCGGACTTGGATACATCAAGCTTGGTCAACCTGCAACGACGATGTCCGGTGGAGAAGCCCAGCGCGTCAAGCTGGCAAGTGAGCTGCACCGCCGGTCGAATGGAAAATCGTTTTATATTCTTGATGAACCGACGACCGGGTTGCATGCAGATGACATCAAGCGTTTGCTCTCTGTCTTGCAGCGTCTGGTTGATAATGGTGATACAGTTTTGATCATCGAGCATAATCTGGATGTGATTAAAACCGCCGACCATATTATTGATATCGGTCCAGAAGGCGGGGCAAGAGGCGGGCAAATCATCGCCACCGGAACACCGGAACAAATTGCTGCAAATGAAAAATCATATACCGGCCGCTATTTGAAACCGGTTTTGGAACGGGATAAAAAGCGGATGGAAACGCAAATGTCCGAAAAAGAAAAAGTTGCGTCACATAGTAAATAATGCATGCGAGCAAGGGCGTGGAGTGCAACAACCGAGACTACAGCCATTTTAGTTTGTTGGCACAATCGGTAAAACAGAAATAAAGATGTATCAACTGAGGCTACAGCCGTTTTAGGCTGTGGCTTTTGTCTTTGATTTTGTCTTTGATTTTGAGTTAACCCAAGTTTCGGCAGTTTTTGAGAAAAACACCCCAAAAACTGCCTTTTGACGTTCCAAAACATTGATTTAT
>NZ_JAROCA010000091.1 GCF_030732005.1 Tigheibacillus jepli
GGCTTTGCGGACGATGACACCCGCTTTTTATTTTTAAGCAGAAAAAGAAAATGGGTACATCGCAAAAAGCTCCATTTGCATTCCCATTGCAAGACATTGCAAAAAGTGTTATATTCAGAAACAATATAATTTGAGGGAGTGAAGATGATGCGAAAGGTAACATTAGAGACAGTTTTTACCCATCCCATTACACAAAAATATTTGCAGCGTTCCGGTATTGCACACGCAGTTGCTGTGGCGGAGTATGCATACATCTTTGCCAAGCGCTTTGATGTGGATGCCAATCTTGCCACAAAGGCGGCGCTTCTTCATGATGTCGGTCATTATACGTGGTATCGTGATGGCAAATGGGATTTTGATTTGTATAAAGAAAATGATATTCACGCCATCAAAGGAGCTGCACGTGCACATAAACTATTAATTCGAATCGGGGAAGATCGCCATGCTGCCAAGGAAATTGCTGTCGCCATTTTGTTGCACACAGACTCGTACCTGCCAAGCGGGCAGCTGGAATTAAAGCCGCTGCAAAAAATCGTCGCAATGGCAGATGAAGCGGATGAAGAACAAGGCGGCAATCATCACTATAAACGCATTTCAAAAGAAGATGCCTTGGAGCGGATTCGTGCACTTGATAAAATGATTGCAGTAGGAGAATTCAATCAATCCAATTCGCATGTAGCGTTTATGTAGGATCCCGGTCTTCGTACAAAAAAAGACCCTGCCTGGCAAGACAGGATCTATACATATTTATTTTGGCAATTTTTTCAAATACTCCTCCAGTGTACTGTGATTTTTCATGATTTGTTTTGCTGCTTTTTCTCCAACATAGCGAATATGCCATGCTTCATATTCATATTTTGTAATGTCTTCTTTTCCCTTCGGATAGCGGATGATAAATCCGTAATCTGCACAATGTGCAGCGAGCCACTTTCCTTCTTTCGTGTCGGCAAATCTTTCATCGATCCCAAAGTCAATAGCCGGACTTGTTACATCCATTGTCAGCCCAGTCTGGTGTTCGCTCTGTCCGGGTCTTGCGCTGTATTTATTTGCTGCGTCTTCACCGTCTTTTTCTGCATACGATGCAAATAGTGCCTCTTGTCTTTCATAGGAACGATAGCCCGATTGTGCATACAGATTGATTCCATCTTTTTTCGCGGCTGCAAACATATTTTCCATTGCGTTTGCGGCAGGCTTGCGCATTTGTTTTTTTGGCAAGTCCTCTGTAAATGGAAACGGTACGTCCGGTGTCACTAGATCCTTTGGTACGAAATCAGTCGGAAGTGCGTGGCTTTTGTTGACCAAGGACAAGATTTCATAGGGATTGCTGATAACGATCCCGTGGTCGTCTTTTTGCGGTTTATCCTGGTGCGGCAAGGCTTTGCCGGGATCGACATCGACAGCCCCATGAAGTGCTTTTTCAATAGATGCCTTTGCCTGTTGGTCGTACATACCGGTAATATCCAAATCTTTTTGCTGCAATTGAAAATCTGTCATTGCCCACGTCGTATCCTCATCGTACGTGCCGGAAATCTGGATCGGATAGCCGATTTTTTTCAAAGCCTGTTGCAGCGCATTTACAGCATCGCTTTTATCACCTTTTTGCAACGATTTAGCCGATAGTTTAAGTGTTGCTGATTTACTAACGGTCTGGTCGGCTTTCCCTTGCTTTTGCATTTGATTGTTTGTATTTGTCTCGTTATTTTTATCACTGCCCGGGTTGCCTGTTTCACTGCAGGCTGCCAGTGTCAGCAGCGCTGTCAGTATGAAAAAGACAGCAGCTCTTTTAAACATAATGAACATTTTTTCTTCCCCTTTTCCGCATCGCACACGACCTATTTTCGCACAGAAATACAATGCTTGGCAAGACGGTGACTGCTCCGGGACAATTCCGACAATTCAAGCCGTTGAATATAAAAGGGGCTGTCCTCAAAAGGGCGCCCCGCTTGTGAAAATTCCAAGATATTTATTTGCTTTTGCTGGCAAACAGTTTACTGATTTCAACGATGACCATGACAGCTTTTTCCATTGTTTCCACAGAAACATATTCGAACTTGCCGTGCATGTTTTCTCCGCCTGCGAAAATATTCGGTGTCGGCAATCCCATGTAAGAGATCTGCGAGCCATCGGTTCCACCACGTACAGGTTCAATGATTGGCTTGATATCCAGATTTTTCATTGCTTGGCTGGCAATGTCGACAATTTCCATTACCGGTTCGATTTTATCGCGCATGTTGTAATATTGATCTTTCAATTCGAGTTGAACGCTATTGGCCCCATATTCCTCTTGCATTTCCGCCACAAATTTCTCAACGGTTGCTTTGCGTTCGGCAAATTTTTCTTTATCGTGATCGCGAATGATATAATACACTTTTGTATTTTCCACATCCCCGTTGATGGAAATCAAGTGATAGAAGCCCTCATAGCCTTCAGTTGATTCCGGTGATTCCTTTTCCGGGAACTTGGAAATAAATTGCGCAGCCATTTTTCCTGCATTGACCATTATATTTTTGGCACTGCCTGGATGAATATTGTTTCCTATAAAAGTAACTTTCGCGGCAGCGGCATTAAATGTTTCATATTGCAATTCGCCAAGCGGCCCGCCATCCATTGTGTATGCATACGTTGCATCAAAGCGTTTTACATCGAATTTATGTGGTCCCCGTCCGATTTCTTCATCCGGTGTAAAGGCAACACGGATTCTGCCATGTTTGATTTCCGGATGCTTTAACAAATAATCCATCGCAGTGACAATTTCCGTTACGCCGGCTTTGTCGTCTGCACCAAGCAATGTCGTACCATCTGTCGTGATCAATGTTTGGCCTTTATAGCCTTTCAGTTCTGGAAAGTCTTTTGTTGACAGCACAATACCACGCGCTTCATTCAGCGTAATATCTTTGCCATCATAGTTTTCGATAATCTGCGGGTTGACATTTTTGCCAGTGAAATCAGTAGCTGTATCGACGTGTGCCAAAAAGCCGATGGTTGGAACCTCTTTATCGATGTTGGCAGGCAGTGTCGCCATCAAATAGCCATTTTCATCTACGGACACATCCTCCATGCCGATTTCTTTCAATTCTTTTTCCAGTACATGCAGTAAATCCCATTGCCCCGGTGTAGAAGGAGTCGTTTGACTGTCTTCATTGGATTGGGTATCGATTTTTGCATATGTAGTAAAGCGTTTGATTAGTTCCTCTTTCATGGTATTCATCTCCTAGCTTTATTTAGTTTTTAGTTTATCACATTTTGGAAAAAACATATTCATTTCAGGCATCAGGAATTGTCGGTGAATTATTTTCTAATCGGAATACTTTGGGAAAAGAAAAATATATGGCAAAATATAAGAAAGAATGGAATAAAGTTGAATGCTGCGGATGGAGGGTTCGAATTGACATATTTGATTAGTGTGGATCGATTAAAAAAACGGGAGAAGGAAAATACGGTGATTGTAGATGTCCGCTTTGACCTGCAGGATGCGCAAGCCGGGAGGAAGGCATATATTCAGGCACATATTCCCGGTGCGGTTTATTTAGATTTGAACCAGGATCTTTCCTCGAAAAAACAGAAACATGGCGGCAGTCACCCGTTGCCAGACATGGAATTGTTAGCGGCAAAGCTTGGTAATATCGGCATTGGTCCGGATACAACGGTTGTCATTTATGATGCGGACAATGATATGTTTGCGCCGAGGCTTTGGTGGCTGCTGCATCATTTAGGGCATGAAAAAGCGTATGTTCTCGATGGCGGTTTTAAACGTTGGGTAGACGAAGGGAACCCAACGACAGCGGAAATCCCTCGTTCCCAACCTAAAACATTCCGCCTAAACCCAAAGCACAGTGACACGGTGGACATCAATCAAGTGAAAGAAAAGCTTGCCGGCAACGAAGCGATATTAATTGATTCAAGAGCGAAAGACCGCTATTTGGGAAAGACTGAGCCGTTGTATAAAAAGGCTGGCCATATTCCCGGTGCCAAAAATTATTTTTGGAAAAATGTCCTGGATGACAGCGGCAAATGGAAAACAATTGAAGCATTGCAGGACCATTTCAAGGACTTGCCAAAGGATAAGGAGATTATCGTATCGTGTGGTTCAGGTGTGTCGGCATGTCCGAATATACTGGCATTGAAAACAGCCGGCTTTTCGAATGTAAAGCTTTACCCGGGAAGCTTTAGCGACTGGATTTCCTATGACGACAATCCAGTAGCCAAAGGGGAGGCATAGGCATGGAAAAGCGGCGGTGCAGCTGGGCAGAAGGGGCGGAACCCTTGTATCAAGCATATCATGACCTGGAATGGGGCAGACCAACACATGACGACCGTGAACTTTTTGAGATGCTTTGCCTGGAAGGTGCGCAGGCAGGTCTTAGCTGGATAACCATTTTACGCAGAAGGGAAAATTACCGGAAAGCATTCGCAGGGTTTCATCCGGAAAAAATTATTCATTTTGATGAAGCAAAAGTGGCAGCACTCAAACAAGATGCCGGTATCATCCGCAATGAGTTGAAAATCCGCTCTGTCATCAAAAATGCAAAGGCATTTTTAAACGTGCAAGCAGAATTTGCTACGTTTGATACATATGCTTGGCAGTTTGTCGGCGGTGAAACAATTTATCATGATTTTGCCAGCCACGAGCAGGTTCCGAATTTCACCAAAGAAGCCGAAGCGATGAGCAAAGATATGCGAAAGAGGGGCTTTTCCTTTGTTGGCCCAACGATTTGCTATGCTTTTATGCAGGCAACCGGTATGGTGAACGATCATACCCAAGATTGCTTTCTGTACCATAAATAACTTTCCCGTGCGGTTTTCACATGGCTGGTGAATAGATGCCAGGCATATCATGAGTGAAGAGAAGAAAATGCGATCATTCAGTCACCTGGTACTGGGATGAACTACCGAATGAGCAGAAAAAAGTTTTGTTCAGTCGTTCATAGCGTTGATGAGTTACCGAACGAGAAGAAAAAAGCTATGTTCGGTCGTTCATTGATTGCATCCTAAATAAATATTACCAATATAAGATTTACCCTTGAAAACGCCCCCGACTGTCTAGTAGAATACGTAATTGTGTGCACATTGGACAGTTATACGGAATAAACGGAATAAAAAAGTTTAATGGGGGCAAATGGTAAATGGAATCAGCATTTTTAATAGAAGAAACAAAATCGAAAGAGGAGATAAGGGAGGAGCTGGATCAGCTGGAAATCCAAGTTTTTCGCATGCAACAGAATATGAAGGAAATTGCCAAACAAGCAGAAATTATAGGGATTGACCAAACAAAGGATGATAATTGGGTTATTGTGTATGCGAAAGAGGAAGCAGATACATTTCAGCTGATGTTGCATGATTGCAGGCAAGCCTTTCGCGGGGATTGGCACTCTGCACTTGAAGCAGCGTATCGTGATGCAAATACATTGCATATCGCTGAAATTAAGGGAGAAACAAATCAGGGATATGGATCCGTTTTAATGAATCATTTAAAAGAAAAGGCAAAGGAAGAGAATATCCGGTATATCACTGGTGATCTTGTAGAACGAGATTATGATCATGTTGACAGGCTGACGTATTTCTATCAAAAGCATAACTTTGAAGTTAGTTTTGATCACGAGGAAAAATGCGGGGAAATTGTCTGGAATGACTGGTAACGCGGTATAGTTAAAGGACCTGCACATTATGGCTCTTTTTTTGTAAGACCTGACATAGTCATAAGAAAATTTGGCTACAATGTAGAAGGAAAAGGGGAAAGATGAAACATTTGGTATCATTGGAATATCCAAGTAAACGAAGGTGAATGAATGAAACGGTATGAAAATATGGATCAGGTTAGTACGAAAAGCAACCTAAGTGACTTATATAAATGGTGGAAAGAATCGAGCAACAGACAAAAGGATTTGTCTTGGCAAGTTCCTGCAGTCAAAAATCCAAGCATTGATTTTTTGCGGAAAAACCGGGAAATGCCTACACTGACATGGATTGGTCATTCTACATTTTTATTGCAAATGGCAGGGCTAAATATAATTACCGATCCGATTTGGACAAAATGGCTCAGCGGATACAGACGTCTCAGTCCCGCCGGCATACCAATCAAACAGCTTCCGCCAATCGATATTGTATTAATATCGCACAGTCATTACGACCATTTAAGTTATCACTCAATCAAGAGACTGCCGGGAAGTCCGACTTTTTTCGTTCCATCTGGTCTGGGAAAGTGGTTTGTGAGAAAAGGATTTGACCAAGTAGCAGAATTTGAATGGTGGGGGACCCAACAGTATCGTAACGTGACGTTCACATTTGTACCGGCACAGCACTGGACTAAACGAACCCTTTTTGACACCAATACGTCACACTGGGGCGGTTGGGTGCTAAAAGGTGAAAATATACCAACTGTCTATTTTGCAGGAGATAGCGGGTATTTTCGCGGGTTTACGGAAATAGGTAAACGCTTTGCTATCGATTATGCACTGATACCAATCGGCGCATATGAACCGGAGTGGTTCATGAGCAAGGAACACGTTACACCGGAAGAGGCCATCCAAGCGTTTTTGGATTGCGGGGCAAAGAAAATGTTTCCGATGCATTATGGTGCTTATATGCTTGCAGACGATTCACCGAAAGAAGCAGTTGACCGGCTACAGGATGAATGGGAGCTTAGGGGATTGGATAAGCAACGGTTGTTGATGCCACAGCTTGGTGAGATGTGTTATTTGTGAATTGTTTCTTTAATGATGGAAAAAACAACATTCAGGCAGACATTCAAACGTTTAATCTTTATAATATAAACTAAAATAATTATTGGGAGTTGATTAGCTTGACTCTTGAGGAATTAAAAGCCGTTCAATTGTTGTGTACCAGGATTAAAGAAAAATTAGCGGTGAAAAAAGTTTATTTATTTGGATAAAAAGCAAGAGGAGAGGGGAACGAGTATCAGATATAGATCTTCTTGTGCTGACAAGTAAAACGAGAAATGAAATGATAGGTGGGAATTATCCGACATAGCATCCGATATAAACATTGATTTTAGTGTTTCGTTGAATTGTTTGTATTTCAATGAGGACGATTGGGAAGATGGCGTTAATGTAAATCCTCTTTTAAAATCCAATGTGGAAAAGGATGGGATTGCAATTGCCCCATTAAATAAAACTATCTGGTAAACCTAGGATAGTTTTATTGCGTTTTTTCAGCATAGTAACCATGAGGTCTCGGGAACCTTTACGTTCTGCGGTAGTTTTTTAAGAAATAGTTTTTTACTGAACAGTTCCTAGTTGAAAATAATTCGTAAATTCATTGTTTAGATGGTTCGAGAATATTTTGTATCACTGGAACATGTTAAATTTCCGTATATTAAATTGTACTTTCATTTTTTCCCCAAAATAATAACATCCAGTTCCTATCCAGCCCTAGGATAGCCATTCCAATTGTCTTACTCCGGATGACACCCATCGTCAGAAAACAATTGACATTGCGAAAAAGTATCGATACACTATACTTATATAAAAGGAGGTGGATCAGATGTTTTCAACTGGTAGTAGCATAGCAAAATTCCAAGCATACCTATGGATGTGTTATGCAATTTTTTCCAACACTTTTGCACAACGGGATACGTATGCCCTTTTTCAGCAAAATTGAATGGAAAAAATACTAGCAGGAGACATCTGTCCACGAACGTATATTACGATATGGCGTTGGGGTGTATGCTCTGGCGTCTTTTTTGTTGCCAAAAATCATGCTTTTAACTAAATAAATGGACGGCGTCTCTTCTGAATCGGAGGAAGAGAAAATGATTATTTGCAATCTGCAAGACGTAACCCAGACACATGGTGCGACTACCGTTTTTGAAAATATAAATTGGCAGATCAAAAGTGAGGAACGTATTGGTCTGATTGGAAGGAACGGGGAAGGAAAAACAACATTGTTGTATTTGCTGGCAGGACTGACTGCACCAGCAAAAGGAACTGTTTCATGGAGCAAAAATGAGACAAAAGGCATGTTGGAACAATTGCCGAACGTTAATGAAAATGAAATCGTGGAAACGATTTTATATCAGGCATTTTCATCTATCCCAAGTTTCGGCAGTTTTTGAGAAAAACACCCCAAAAACTGCCTTTTGACGTTCCAAAACATTGATTTATCAATGT
>NZ_JAROCA010000092.1 GCF_030732005.1 Tigheibacillus jepli
AAGTTTTCAACTACCCGATTACTATGCATTATTCATGTCGAATAATGTCGGTAATCCCGCGATTTGTTACAGAATCAGTATTATTTCTGTCGTGAAGCACTTTCCGGGGCATGGGGATACGTCTGTGGATTCGCATGTGCAGCTTCCAAAAGTGGACAAAAATTGGGAGCAGCTGTCAGACATGGAATTGATTCCATTCAAAGCGGCAATCGAGCAAGGTGCCGATGCCGTTATGGTAGCGCACATATTGTTGCCAAAAATTGATGCATCATTGCCATCGAGCCTTTCAAAAACCGTTATCACCGACCTTTTGCGTAAACAACTGGGATATGACGGGGTGGTGATGACGGATGACATGACGATGCAAGCAATCACCAATCAGTACGATATAGCCGATGCAGCTGTCAAATCAGTCCAAGCCGGCAGCGACATTATTTTGATTGCACACGGGTACGATGATGTTGTTGCAGCGATGCAGGCAATGAAATCCGCTGTTCAGCATGGAAAGCTGACTGAGCAACGGATCGATGAAAGTGTAAAAAGAATTATTCGCTTGAAGGAGCGCACGGGAAAGTGGGACACGGGGACAGGTCCCTCGTCCCGGCTAGGCAGCTCTTGAGACAGTGAACCTGTCCCCATGTTCCACTGTCATTCGGTAAGGGAAAATATATCATTCAAATTAAATGTTATTTCTGGGAAGTATGTGGAAATGAAAGATTCATATTCCCTGGATTCAGTGGAATAGATATCTTCCAGCTTCAAGCTATATTCGCACAGCACATATTTTTCAATCGTTTGATTTTGATAGTCAACAATTAGGTATTCCTTTACTCCAGCGCGTTCATAATAATTTCTTTTAAATAAACGGTCGTTGCGCCCGGTGCTTGGGGATAACACCTCAACAACCAAATCCGGCGCACCGTAACACCGTTTTGCACGCAGTTTACTTGTATCACAAACAATCGAGATGTCTGGCAGTACCACCACATCATCATTTCCCTTTTTATTGCTTTTAAATGGGAAAACGACCTGAAGGTTACTGCCAAACACAAAACAATTGCTTCCCTTTAGCGCATTTCTGAATTCCCCTATTAAATTAGCAATGACATTTTCATGCTGAAAAGATGCCGGTTCCATGAAAACGGGAACTCCTTCATATAATTCCGCACGTTCTTCTTTAACAAAAAGTAAAAACTCATCAAGAGAGTATGTTTTATTCTTATCTAAATCCGACATTATCCAAGCCTTCTTTCATGTATTTTTGCAAGTTGTCTAAAATTTAGAAAGTATCCTCTTTTTAAGCAATACGCGGGGACACGGGGACAGGTCCCTCGTCCCTGGGATACGGAGACAGATCCCTCATCCCGAATGATCACGGTTGGGAAAATGTACCTCTCTCCCTTTGTCCCTTCTGGCTTGACAAACATAAACCAATTACAATACTATTATAAAAATAGGAAAAATTGATTAATAATGGGGAAACGAGGGACGCGGGGGATAGGTCTCTCGCCGGCTGTGCAGGTTTGGGACAATGAACCTGTCCCCCTGTCCCGGCATTGAAGGGGGAATTTCATGAAAAAATTGTGGCATGCTTGGAATCGCTTAAGTCTGGTCAAGCAAATTTGTATTGGCTTGGTCGTTGGTATTATCCTCGCTATAGCTATTCCAACTGTAGCAAAACCTTTTATATTATTGGGTACTTTATTTGTGGGGGCATTAAAAGCGGTTGCACCAGTGTTGGTGTTTTTCTTGGTTATGGCAGCTATTGCACAACATAAGAGTGGCCATAAAACGAATATGAAATCCATTCTTGTTCTTTATCTGTTGGGAACTTTTTTAGCCGGATTTATAGCAGTTATTGCAAGTTTTATGTTCCCTGTCAGCTTGACGCTCGTTACGGGGACAGAGGATTTATCGCCTCCAGGCGGTGTTGCGGAGGTACTTAAAACATTGTTGACGAGCATCGTGGACAACCCTGTATCGGCCATTTACAATGCAAACTATATTGGCATTTTAGCTTGGGCATTGTTGCTTGGTCTAGCATTAAAAGGTGCCCCCGATACTACCAAAACGATGATCTCCAATGTTTCAGAAGCGGTTACGAAAATTGTTACATGGGTAATCAAATTTGCGCCGTTTGGTATTATGGGTCTGGTTATTGAGGCGATTACGACAAATGGGCTTGGTGCATTACTTGACTATGGCAAATTGCTTGCTGTTTTGCTGGGCTGTATGTTGTTTGTTGCGCTTGTTGTCAATCCGATCATGGTGTATATATGCATTCGCCAAAACCCATATCCGCTTGTATTTACATGTTTAAAAGAAAGTGGCATAACAGGATTCTTTACGCGCAGCTCGGCTGCGAACATACCTGTTAATATGAGGTTATGTGAAAAACTCGGCTTGAATAAAGATACGTATTCCGTTTCCATTCCGCTGGGCGGAACCATTAACATGGCCGGTGCTGCTGTTACAATTTCCGTTTTGACACTGGCAGCGGTCCATACATTGGATGTTCCAGTGGACTTTCCGACAGCGTTTATCCTTAGTGTCCTATCAGCAGTATGTGCTTGTGGCGCTTCAGGGGTTGCGGGTGGTTCTTTGTTACTGATCCCATTGGCATGCAGCCTTTTTGGCATTTCTAACGATATTGCGATGCAGGTAGTTGGCGTGGGCTTTATTATAGGTGTCCTACAGGATTCTTGTGAAACGGCACTCAACTCGTCAACAGACGCACTTTTCACAGCTGCAGCTGAATTTAGGGAACGGCGCAAACGTGGGGAAAAAATTGAAATCAAAGCATCGTAGGAAGCGATTTTTCTATGTCGTTGTAAAGTAAATCGGATTATTTATAGTGAGATTGGGTAAAAAAATCCTGTTCAATGCAGGATTTTTTTATGAGTAAAGAAAGTATAAATTTGGGCTGTATTCATGTCATTTGCTATGACAGCTACGTCCGACTCCAGCGCCCAGCAACTAGCAGATGTTTTGGTGGGACGAGTAATCGCAGTCCCAGAGCTTTTTGATGGAGCGAGTAACCGCAGCCCCAGAGTGCTCCAGTTTGTACGTTGCTACGACGCACAGGATGTGCTATTACAGGCGTTATGACGAGTAATCGCAGTCCCAGGACGTCGCGCTTTTAGCCTGTAAGGGCGCTTGCGCCTTTGTTCTTGATATAGACGCTACGAAAAAAATTTGAACGATGAGTCCCTTGTCAAGCGAAAGAAGGACACAGCGAAAGAAAAACCAGTCGCTAAGTCCGACCTCAAAGGATATAAAGTTTGTGAAAAAATACAGAGCAGGTAAGAGTGAAATTATCTGGAATGGGAGATAAAATCATGCGGATTCGTGAAATGGAAGAAAAAGACAACAAAACAATGGAACAAATCATTAAACGTTCTTTGGAATCGTACGACTTAAACATCCCGGGAACGGCGTATTTCGACCCACAATTAGGAAATCTGACGGAGTTTTACGAACAACAATCAAACGCCATGTACTGGGTTCTGGTTAATGAACAGGGTGATGCGATAGGCGGTGTCGGTATTGCACCATTTGCAGGATTGAAGGAAACTTGTGAGCTGCAAAAATTATACATTGCTCCTGAAGCACAAGGTATGGGCTTGTCGAAGGAGCTGATGAATGTAGCACTCGATTTCGCCAAAAAGCATTATACATACTGTTACTTGGAAACATTGGAGAAACTTCATGTAGCCAATCTCCTTTACATAAAATTGGGCTTCCAGCGACTTGAAAGGCCACTGGACGGTTCAGAACACAATGCGATGGACGCTTGGTATATAAAAAAATTATCGTAATCACCATTTCGTTGAAACAATTGCCGATAGCCACCGAGGGCTTGACCATACCGAAATTGCACTGGAAAAATATTTTAGGAAAACAATTGTCAATCAGCCACCCACCTTTTGTGTACGGCGAACGCTCGCCCATACCTGTGAAAATAAAAGTACACTTTTCGTATCTGCCAAAAGCAAAAAAATCACCACTGCTATTTTGATAGTTTTGTTATTTGTTCAGAGGGTACAGTAAACCATAAAGATTCATCAAAAAATAGTAAGGAGGATTTTAATTTGAAACCGGTAGTAAAAGAATTTCAAGACGACGTAGCGTTAATGCAAGAGGTAAAACTACAATCACAAAAAGGAATTTCAAAAGATAATCTATACGTCATCTCCCATGACGATGATCGTACAGACAGAGTTGCCGGAAACGTCGATGCAAACAAAGTAGGTGTAAGTGAAGAAGGCCTGGAAACTGCTGTTGGCAATTTATTTCGAAAAAAAGGCGACGAGCTGAGAGCAAAATTTAAAGAATTGGGTTTTTCCCAGGAAGAAGCAAGTGAACTAGAGGAAAAACTGGATCACGGAAAAATTTTACTTCTCATCGCTAATAACTAAAATGAAGAAAAGACAGGAAAGGGCTTCTTCATCCTTCCTGCCTTTTTCCATCATTGGAATCATAATTTCCAATAAATGTTTTCATGCAGGTTAGGAATATAATGCTAAACAGGAGGGGACAGCTATGTCTAACGAAAAAGAAAACCAGGCAAAAGGTGCTTTTGACAAAGTGAAAGGTGAAGTCAAAGATCAATTTGGCAAATTGACAAATGATAAAAAGAAACAAGCGAGCGGAAAGGTAGATAAGGCGAAAGGTGCGATCAAACAAAAAACAGGCGAAGCGCAAGAAAAAATGAAAAACCAAGATGACGAATGATAAATTAACAACGGGGCTTCCTATTTGGATGCACATGCGGTCCCCGATTCATTCCCGAAGAGGTATGCAGCGTGCCAATGGGAAGCCCATTATCATAATAGGCAGGATACCTCCTGATTTTTTAGCCATTCGCCCACACACCAAGGAACCAAAGGAAGCAATTTTCACCGAAGCGGTAGTTAATCGGCATGTCGAATGGCGCAAGGACGCGCTTAAAGTAAAAGGGGGACCGAATGCTGGAATTTATAAAACGCCATTTTAAAAAGCCACAGGGCTTCATTGGAAAGATCACCGGAAAAATTATGGATTTGGAAAATAGAAAGTTAAACAAATGGGCAATTCGATACCTTAAGGTAAAACCAAAAGACCATATACTCGAAATTGGTTTCGGTCCTGGATATGCGATCCGTCATCTGCTGAATCGGTATAAGGATATCAGGATCGATGGGATAGATATATCCGAAACAATGCGGCAGCAGGCAATGCAAAGCCTTGATTGGGAAGCTATAAAAAGTAAGGTTCATTTATCAACAGGCGACATTGCCAAGGCGCAACTGCCAATGAATAGCTATGATAAAGTATTAACAGTGAATAATTATACCCTTTGGGGTGACAAGGAAAGTGGTTTGGAAAACATATATGGCGCGCTGAAACCTGGTGGCAAAATTGTTATTGTCATGCAGCCAAGACAAGACGATGCCGTTTCAAAGAGAGCGAAACAATTTGGAAGAGAAATAAAAAGAGATCTTCGTCAATGTCGCTTCCGCCGTATAAAGGTATATTACAGAGAACTGCGACCTGAAATGGCAGTTTGTGTAACCGCAAAAAAACCTTAAGAAGTGCAATATAAAGCAAAAACCCCGCAATGCAATCCTCGGCAGGGTTTCTTTTTTCGCGCGCTTTTTGAAAGTTCCCGGGGTGGAAGTCACCACCCACGTAAAGTGGGGGATGTACACAAGATGAATGAACGAGTATGTCTCCAGCCGGGAAGTTACCCCTCATGTAAAGCGGAGAGGATGCACGGCTGTTCTTGCCAAAAATACAAGAAGGGATGTTTCAAAGCAGGATGCAATCATGCCCTTTTGGGTGGCCAGTTCTCAAAGACATAAATGAAAGTCAATAATGGAATTGGCTAACTGTTATCGCGAGCTTGTTTGCCTCCCTCCAGTTTTTCTTCTGATTTTTCTCTTTCCTGCATTTTCTTTGAACGAGTGTATTGTCGGTACCCATAAGTACTTTTTCGAACTGCTTCTGGATTTTCAAGACCTGCACCAATAGCTCCGGCAACTGTTGCAGCCGAGGTTACAAGCCAGGCAAGCTTAAAATAGTCCACGAATGTGATGTCGTGTTCGATCACTTCTTTGAAGATATCCGCAGGAACAAATACAGTCACCGCAAAAAGGAATAATATGAACATGGATACATAAAAAATCAACACGGAAATACCAAGCGTTGTAATGGTTGCAGTGTTGTACAGCAACCGCAGACGGCTGGAGCTGTAGTGCGATCTTTTTTCCCAGAGGTTATGAGCGAAAACGATCCAAACAACCATCCCGATGATTGCAAGCAACATAAGCCCGATAAACCTGGGAAGCCCGTACAACGCACTAAGCCGCCAAAGCGTATTGAAAATAAGCATGTAAGAACCTGTTGCAAATGCCAAACCAATCACTTTTTTATAGGATGGCATGATACCCCAAGGCCGGTTGGCAACCGTCATGCCGGAAAGGATCTTCAGCCTGCCATTCCATTTCGGGTGAATGACAAAACGTACTGACACACCATCGCATTTTTGTCTGAATTCGTTTCTCTGAATACTTGAAAATCGGAAGGCTTCCACCAATTTTACAAAAAATCTGTTGGTGCCTTTTTCTTTAATACCAATCCCTTTATTCAATAATTGCACATTGTTTTGTGTGTTCACATGGCGATAATACAACTCCTTCACCATATGAAGTATTGTCTTTTGTACCTTTGAGGGAGTGGGAAATCCACCAAATGCCGGCAACGAGACTTGGGCGATATGTTCATCGATATCCGCATCAGCCAGCACGATAAATTTATCATAAAATATCGGTAGGTCTGTCAACGAAATAACATAGTCCCAATTGTTTGTTTCTTTCAATTGTATTGCCTGATCCATAATCTCCTTTACCTTTTCCGCTGCACCCGTGAGCTGATCGATTTCCACTTCCACCTTCCATGTTGCTTCTTCCGGTATTTCTTTTCGAAGGATTTTTTCCAACTTTTCGCTGAGTTTATCACAGATTGTTGCCGGAAGACCGGGTGCTGGGACAATCCCTATCGTCACTTGCTTCATGTTTTGCGTTGGCTACTCCTTTTTAAGTTGGATTTGTATTGAAATGGTTAAAATCCATATACCCTCAAAAATGACTTTGCAATCTTTTTTCGGTTTACAAACTGGATTATGGGAAGATTATTCTTTTTTAAAGGGTCAATGGTACGCGCCTGGCAAACGGGAAATTTTTTTGATCTGCCCGATATTATATGTTGGTTTAAATCAACATATCCGGGAAGCATACAAATATAAACTACAACAGGGAAAGGAATATCTAATATGTCAACAGAACGAAAAAATCAAAGAACGTCCAAAAGAGCGGAGAAAATTCAAAAGGATCCTAACATGGATAAAAACGATAAAAATACAGTTCAGTCGGAAAAGATGCGCTATAAAAATGCGGATGAAATATATGAGTAATAATGGTGGCAGATAGATACAGTCGAAAAATAATGGGCGATCTGATCTTAAAATCATAATGGCAATGGGGTTTTGGGAAACTTGGAAATATATTTACAAAGAATTTTAGTGGCGATAGGCAAAGGGGTAGTCTATATATAATATCATGAGCATTTGCTATTGTTTTTTTGGCATTGTACGAGATATTATGCACCTTTGTGAAAACAAAAAAACAGCCTTATTTCTGATGAAATGGGTCATCGTGTTGGCTGTAATCTTACCAATTCCATTACGTTTCCAGAAGATTACCTAGTTGTTTGTTTGGTACAAGACAAAATTGCAGAAAGAACTTTTGACTTCTGAGATACTGTATGATACTATATAAAGGTTGCTTGTGATTACTTCAAACTTTTACGAGCTAAACAGTTTGCTAAATTGATAGCTTACTGTAAAAAAACATTAAAAAGTTATTGACACCGTGATTTATTGTGGGTATAATATAAGAGTTGCTGATAAAAAACAACAAACTGATTTCGTTCTTTGAAAACTGAACAAAACGACCAGTATGTCAAGCAAGTTCGATGCTTTAGGCATTGAACATATGCGAA
>NZ_JAROCA010000093.1 GCF_030732005.1 Tigheibacillus jepli
TGTAATTTTGGCTGTATTTTCTGCCACCATACGTGGTTAACATTGTAACTATTTACACAGGATTTGGGACTTGACTTATTTTGGAGGCTTTTTCTATTCTGCCTCTTCCTCTTTACAATTTTAGTATAGCTTTGTTTTGGGTAATTTAAATTGACAGAAATCAAGTTTTGCAAATGAGTAGAAGCAATCTATTTTTTGGTGAGAATACTTTTTTATTGTATGTGTTAAGCAGCCTTTGCTAATTTTTCTGCCTTTACCCTTTCTTCTGGTTTAACACGTTTCCCTCCCAAATGGTATCTCAACAATCTCATACCATTTAGGATAACAATCAAGATACTTGCTTCGTGAACCAACATCCCAATTGACATATTCATCCACTTGCTAAATAGTAAGCTAGCAAGCAAGACCAGTACCACGCCGATTGCAATGGAAATGTTTTGTTTCATGTTTCTTGCAGTTGCTTTTGTTAAGCCTAATGCGTGTGGCAAGCGGCTGAAGTCAGCGTTCATCAAGACGACATCAGACGTTTCAATCGCGACGTCTGTTCCACTTCCCATAGCAATCCCGATATCCGCCAAAGCTAATGAAGGACTGTCATTAACTCCATCACCAACAAAAGCTACAATTTGACCTTTTGCTTGCAATTTTTCAATATAAGCAGATTTTTCATCCGGTAACATATGGCCATGTGCTTCAGTCAACCCAAGTTCACGAGCAACTAAATCAACTGTTCCTTGATTGTCCCCTGAAAGAACGACTAGGTTTTTCACACCTAAATTTTTTAGCTTTTGAAGATCTTGTTTCACACCTGGACGAATTTGGTCCCGAATCCCCATTAGAGCTTTCAGTTGTCCGTCTATGGCAGTTAGAACAAGGGAATTGCCATTACTTTCAAAGCGTTTGATGTCTTTTTTTGCTTTTTCGTTTCGTGCAACATTTTCTTTTTCCATTAAAGCTTCGTTACCAACGGCGATACGATGACCATTCACTTTTGCAACAATCCCGCCGCCTTTAACTACTTCGGTTTCTTTTACTGTTGAGAAATTGGTCTCGCCAATGTATTGCAGGACTGCGTTTGCCAATGGATGGTCCGATTCACGTTCCACACTAGCCAATAATCCCAGAACTTCCTCAGTGTTTTTGCCGTAGAATATTTTCTCTGCTACTTCAAGGTTACCTACTGTCAATGTTCCTGTCTTATCAAAAACGATTGTATCTACTTTACGAAAATCATTGATGACTTCACTGCCTTTTAAGAGTACACCATGACGTGCACCATTTCCGATACCGGCAACGTTGGATACTGGTACGCCGATAACTAATGCTCCAGGGCATCCTAGAACTAAAATAGTAATGGCAAGTTCAATATCTCTTGAGAACAGCCAAACAATCACACCGAGGATTAAAACTGCTGGCGTATAATATTTCGAAAATCTATCGATAAAACGTTCTGCTTCTGATTTGGAATCTTGAGCTTCTTCCACTAGTTCGATAATTTTACCAAATGTTGTGTCTTCCCCGACGCGGTCAGCGCGAATTTGCATTGTTCCATTTTCTAAAATGCTTCCTGCAAAAACTTCAGAATCAATCGTTTTACTTACTGGAACTGATTCACCGGTGATACTAGATTCATTGATATGACCTTCACCGAACAATACAGTGCCGTCCACAGGGACTTTCGCGCCGGTTTTGACCAGCAGAATATCACCTTCGTCTACCTCATCGACATCTATTTCTTCAAAATTTCCATTTTCCATTTGTTTCAAGGCACTTTCTGGTACCAACTCAGTCAATTCCTTGATAGCGGAACGTGTTTTGTTCAAGGTGCGTTGTTCCAAGTAAGAACCGAATAGGAATAAGAAGGTGACGATCGCCGATTCTTCATAGTTTTGAATCATTAATGCACCTATCACAGCAATAGTGACTAAAATATCAATACTAATAACCCTTACTTTGAATGCCTGATATGCTTGGATAGCAATCGGTGCTACACCAAGAATGGACGCAATGACGAGCGACCAATTGAAAATTACCAAGCTTTCTAAAGCAAATCTGCCAAAGAATCCGAACACAATTAAAAGCGCGCTAATAAGTGTAATTTGATTTTTCTTGCCTACTATATATCTTTGCATTTTGCTTCCCTCCAGAATTTTGTTATTTATTGATAATCCTAGTATAGGATGTTTATCAATAACTGAAATTGATTCCAATCAAGTGACTTCCTATTTTTGTTTCTGACTAAAGCTACTTTCATTTAATAATCGGGGGAAGGTGTGCTTCAGTGCGTTATAAAAATGCCTGCAGCGTCATTCTAGGCGCAACCGTAGTACCTGGATAAGCGGAATGAAAACGTAACAGCATGATGGGTTTTGTATACTACTGAGGGATTTATTATTTTCATCTATCATTAAGTGGAGAAAGACAACAGCGGAAGAAGGTGGGAAGAGGTAAGTCGTTGTATAGCATTTCTATTATTACTTGTTAGGTTCAATCACTCGCGTGTTACATCGATTGATTGGATGGATTATAATCGGTGGAAAAGGGGAAATTATTTATCAAAAAGGTTTGTTTTGAATCATACAAAAAAAGGAGAATTGATGGTAAAAGAAAATTTCTACATAAATGCATGGAAAAAAGGGATATATTTACTTTGCTAATCGGTTTCCTGTTTCGATTTTTGTTGGTTGACGATTGGGTAATTATTTCGTTTTGCCAAGGCTGCTTTTAATAGTTGAATGTCTTCCAAAATGAATGACCGTATCCTTGTATCTTTACAACGCAAAAATTCCTTTTTCAATCGGTGGATTTCCGATAAAAAAATTGATTGCTCTGTCCTGTTCATATTCTAATCTCCTTCATTAGCCATATATTTAGTTTTCTTTTCCCAGGTGAAATACATTGTAAACTATCATTTTAAAAATAAAAATAATTTTCTCAACTTTCTCAGTTGGTTTTTGCCGGTTTCACCTACAGGGCAGTTGTCATTTGAGAAGACTTAATATCTTTCTTGACAAAGGATATGAAAATTCTCCTGTACTCACTATAGTCCTCGCATTCGAATGCTGTACTCCGAAAAACATTGCATTTTCATAAATTGAAACACAAAGTAGGAATTAAATGCGAATTGGCGAAAACGTCATGTGCTGATTCAAATAGCCACTCCGGAAAAACACTGCGCTTTCCGTGGGCGGCTGATGAGCCTCCTCGTGCTTCGCACTGCGGGGTCTCATCAAGTCCTCTACTCCCACAGGAGTCTCCGTGTTTTTCCTCCGTTTGTTTTCCGTTTCCGCCAATCCTGGAGCTTTCCAATTATGCGAAATAGAAATGGTTTTTTGTCATTAGTCATACCAGTCCGGGTGAGTGGCGGGCCGTGCCTGCGGAAAGTATCCGCCCGGAGCGACCCCGGGACGGTGGCATCAGCAATGCTATTGGACAATTACACCTAGCTGCCTTGTTGCATTTTATTTCAATAGCAACAACTTGATGATGATGCCCTTAAGAAAAACGTTCAAAAGTGAGTCAAAAGGCAATGATCGTAGTGAGCTAAGGCAGTGATCAACTATATCGAGATTTGCCAGCCTACTTTAACCTGTGAAAGTTGCGTAATTTTGTTTATTTTAAATAAGGAACCCTAGATGATTATTTGCGCTTGTGCGCCATGAAGTCCTGTAAATCATTGTTGTAAATACAAGGCTAGGGACCGTTTTGCCCCTAGCCCCTTCATCATCCGTTACGATTGCGCATTTTTCGCTGATGTACGCTTGCGCAGCTCTGCTTCAATTTCTTCCAAGCTTCTGCTGCGTGTTTCTGGCAAAAATTTGATAACAAAGATCAGCGCTGCAATACCGATCACGGCAAAGACAAGAAATACTTCGCCGATTCCCAATGCATCTGACAGCAGTGGGAAAAATTGCGCAACAAGCAGACTGCCGATTGATAATACCAATGCAGCAATTCCAGTTGCAGCTCCACGGGCGCGCATTGGGAATAATTCCGGCAGCATCACCCACAAAATTGGTCCCCACGTAAATGCAAAGAAAATAATAAACAACGTGAGGCATGCCACAATAATCCACGCGCCAAAGCTTGTATCCAGTCCAATCGTCCAAATTAGCAAAGCCATGATGATCAACGCTGCCACCATACCAATGTTGCCAGTAACAAGTAGCTTTTTGCGATCAATTTTATCAATAATCATGATGGCAAAAATGGTGACAATGACGTTGACGGAACCGATTCCAACTGTGCCCAAAATAGCTGTTGCATCACCAAGTCCTGCTTCACTGAAAATCGTTGGCGCATAATAAATAATAGCGTTGATACCAATGATTTGTTGGAATAAAGCGAAGCAGCAGCCGACGATCAGTGTAGGACGCAGCCAGGAAGACGATAGAACCTTCCATGTGCTGTCTGATAGCTCATTAATCTCCCGCATTTCCTGAATCTCAGCATCAATATCTGCTGGTTTTCTCGTCAATTTCAGCACACTACGTGCTGCGGCTTCACTTCTATGCTCCAATAGCCACCGTGGGCTTTCCGGCATGAAAATCACGCCAATCATTAGGATGAGTGACGGCACGACAGCAAGCCCTACCATCCAGCGCCAGCCTTCAATTGGCGCAAATGCATAGTTTACTAGATATGATGCTAATATGCCAATTGTAATCATTAGCTGGTTTAATGAACTCAGCGATCCGCGCTGATTTGTCGGTGCCATTTCAGATAAATAGACAGGAACAATCGCAGTCGATCCACCGACAGCCAGTCCAATAATTAACCGACCAACAACGAGTGTAGCCATATTCGTTGCTGAAGCGAGCACCAAGGCACCAACGATAAAAATAATTGCGACCATAAATACAACCCTGCGTCTACCGAAGCGGTCAGAAAGCGGACCACTGAAACCAGAACCCAAAATAGCCCCAAATAGCATGGAGCTGACGACTAACCCTTCTGTGAAGCTTGTTAGTGGAATGTCGTCTTTAATGAATAACAATGCCCCGGAAATGACTCCCATGTCATAGCCATACAGGAGACCACCCAAAGCACCGAGGAAAAATATCAATTTTTTACTGACAATCTTGCTAGCCATATTACCTATCATTCCTTTCAAAAACCTCACACCTGCCTACGTTGTATTCGCTTTCATCCACAGTGTGTAAAATAAACTGCTGAACGACGAGGACGGAGAAAAAATCGTTCTTCATAGTAATGTATCCTTTTTGGAGAGAGCTGAAACCGATAAGTATGGCGCAATCATGTTGTAATTGCTGCAGACACATCAAAACGATTTGATACAAAATAAATTTTTGCTTAAAAAGATAGAAATTTCGTATATACTGTTATATAGAGGGTTCGAAACCATCCCCTCTTTAAAAAAAACTAGGAGGAAATAGATCATGGAAAAAGCAGTAGTTGTATGGAGTGGCGGTCAAGATTCAACAACATGTCTTCTATGGGCATTGAAGGCATTTGACGAAGTTGAAACCGTCACTTTTTTGTATGGTCAAAGGAATGTTGCAGAAATTGATTCAGCAAAGAGAATTGCAGCCGATTTAGGGGTAAAACAAACGATATTAGATATGAATTTACTGAATCAGCTAACGGACAATGCCATGACTAGAAAAGATATGGAAATCGATGATAGTGGTAAGGTACCGAATACGTTTGTACCGGGTAGAAACCACATTTTTTTATCCTTTGCAGCTATTTACGCGAAGCAAGTTGGTGCAAAGCATGTGATAACTGGTGTTAGTGAGACTGATTTTAGCGGATATCCTGATTGCCGTAACGATTTTATCCAGTCATTAAATCAGACGTTAAATCTAGCAATGGATGATCATGTAGAAATTCATACCCCATTAATGTGGCGAAATAAAGCAGAAACATGGGAAATGGCAGATAGAATGGGAATGCTGGAATACATCAGAGAGAATACCACCACCTGCTATAACGGCGTCATTGGCGATGGATGCGGCGAATGTCCTTCCTGTAAGCTGAGAAAGCGTGGCCTAGATGATTACTTGGCAAGAAGGGCTGAACATGTATAGAGTCCTTATATACTTATTGTCTATTGTACTTGCAAACGTAATAACGGCGAAATTTGCACCGCTTGATTTGGGTTTGTTCATCATACCTTATGGTACCTTATTTATTGGACTGACACTTGTCATGCGTGACATGGTTCAGAATAAATATGGAAGAGTAAGAACATATATGTGGATTGTCGTTGCGCTTGCGTTGTCGGCTATTACCAGTCATCTGCTGGGTGATGCGTTATGGGTGGTATTTGCCTCAACATTGAGTTTTATCATTTCTGAGACGACGGACACAGAAATATATACACGGTTTAACATTCCCTTTGTAAAACGTGTCATGTATTCAGGAGTGATAGCTGGATTTCTCGATTCATCTGTATTTGTAGTGATCGGAATTGGTCCTTTAGGGCTCGGGTATGTCCCTTGGTCCTTAGTTCCTTATGCGGTAGCGGGGCAATGGGTTGCAAAAGCACTCATGCAATTAATCGTTGCAGGTGGAATAAGACACTTCGTAATGAAAATGGGGATATACGAGCCTAACATTACAGATTATGAACAATCATCAAACATACGGGCACACACGGCAGATTAGTAACAATTCGAGGAGGAGAACAAGCAATGAAAAAGAGCGATACAACAGGTCTTACACAATTGGGAAATCAACATACAACATATACATTTGAATACGATCCGGAGGTGTTGGAGACATTTGAAAACCAGCATCAGGAAAATAATTACTTTGTAAAGTTTAACATCCCGGAATTCACTAGTTTATGCCCAATGACTGGGCAGCCGGATTTTGCCACGATCTATATTTCTTACATTCCAGACAAGCGGATGGTAGAAAGCAAGTCGTTAAAGTTATACTTGTTTCGGTTTAGAAATCACGGGGCATATCATGAAGATTGTGTAAATATCATCATGAAAGACTTAATAGCGCTTATGGATCCAAGGTATATTGAAGTGTGGGCGAAATTCACACCGCGCGGTGGCATATCAATTGACCCTTATTGCAATTATGGAAAGCCAGACACAATGTTTGAGGAGATGGCATGTAAAAGACTGATGCAGCATGATCTTTATCCGGAGAAAGTTGATAACAGGTAAAGTGATTTCATCCATTGGGGGCTCCTTTCCCCAATGGTAGCTGTGCTTTTTATAAAAGGAAAATTCAAATCCACATCGTGAAATAATCATAAATCCTTTCTAAGGATGAAAAAGCCAATGCAAGCATAAATCACGCAAAACGAGAAGAGAGGATGGATTATCCTTCTAACTGCATATAAATATGGTGGTTGGGACCGCTAGTGATGGTTTTTATTTGCTGCAATATTTCTTTCCATTTTCATTTTCTCAACCCGGTGATACAACATCACCTTTCTTGCCTTCTCCACATCTTTTTCGCTTACTTTAATGTATACAGGGCTTTCTTTATAACCAAATCGGTAGAAATTTTCCCAGTTATAGGGAATTTGATATGTAAGCGGTATTCGGTTGTTTTTAAGAAGCCAGTAATATTCATTTGCTTCGCTTAAATTTGACTCCGTGCCAAAGTAAACTATTTCATATTTGTTATCATCTCTAAATTTAAATAACAGTATGACAAATGCCACAAGGATACTTGTACCAACCATCATTAGCCCCCTCTTTAGCACTGCTAAAATTAAATAAATGAAAAGAGATCGCTGCACGCGTTCATTCATTGAATTACTTACAGTATTTCCCAGGGAATAGCGGACTAAAACTATCTCTTAGGAGTTTTTGCAAAAACCTCCAAGCATGATGATAACTTCATAACAATGCAAAATAGACATCGGCAAAAAATTGGACTGCTTGTTACGATGACAGCATTTTCAAAAGATAATGCAAACCATCTGTACGTTGGGAATTCAAATCATGCAAGCAATACCATTGACTTATCCTCCTCGTACTAAAATAAATATAGTTGATAAACAAGGGATTAACCCTTGGGATATCAATGATCTATTGCTCTTT
>NZ_JAROCA010000094.1 GCF_030732005.1 Tigheibacillus jepli
TTTTGGGGGAAAATTAATTTTGCGTAATCCTCAATCCTATGTCCTGCTTGAAGTTTGAGACATCGCAATTACCTCTATGCAAGTATAGGCAGAAGAATGGGAGTAGACCCCCGGACAGTAAAGAAATATGCCAATCAAGAAGAGTTTAAAAGAAAAGAGAAACAAAAGAGAAAATCCCCAGTGATGGATCCATATGTATATATCTATTTTACTACATTTCAATCTGTTTGGACAGAGTGTAGTCTATTGATACATTACATACCGTGATACACAATGTTGTCATTACTAAATCTTTACTGTACCGATTAATTATTCAAAGAGTATTCCTTCCCATTTAACAGAATACAAAAATACATATCGTTAGAATAATTTAAGTTAAGACATACATATAGTTAACTAATTGGACAAGGTAGAAAGGGGTTTAAAAGATAATGGGGACAACATTATATTTGATATTTCTGGTAATCATCCTGCTTTCCTTTATGATTATAGGCAAAACAGTTTACAACAGAAAGAAAATATCCACTATGACTGGTATGATGATTGCAATGACATTAGGAATGAGTGCTGGTTTAATTATAGGCCTTATTCTTGGGATTTTATTTTCCGGCGATTTATTTATATCGACTATATTAGGAATGGTTGTAGGTATGACTGTGGGTATTTTAGCTGGGATACCTGTAAACATTATGGCAGTGTTAGATGGCCTCTTGTCCGGTCTTATGGGAGGAATGATGGGAGCTATGCTTGGAGTAATGATCGCAACGGAATATCGGGAAGCGATTGTTAAAATAATGTTCTTTATATTTTTTACCACAGTACTAATCCTCGTTTATATGATTCATAAAGAGGTGAACAGAAATGAAACTGTTTTTTATCGTAATCCCTTGGTTCCTGTTACCCTTATTGGCTTGCTATTTTTTGTATTTAGTCAAACCGGTCCCGTCTTTACCGAAACTAATTCCACTGATCAAGAACTTTCCGGGCATAATGAAGGTGACAACAGTTTGTTGATTAAGGCCGAAGAATATGATTTTCTGCCAAATAATATTAATATCAAAGCTGGAGAAACTGTAACCTTGTCAATAAAGAATACCGGTACCATAGAGCATGACCTAGAAATCATTGGGTTTAATCCGAAGAGTGTTCAGAGAAACTCCTCCCATAATCATGGTGAGACTGCAAATACCATTCATCTGCATGCTGTTCCCGGGAAAAAACAAACTGTTACCTTTACTCCCACTGAGCAAGGTGTATATCGTTTTGTTTGCACAATACCGGGGCATAAAGAATCGGGGATGCTTGGCACGATGAAGGTTTCGTAAAAGGTACAAGATAACTTGTTTAGGTTTAAATTTAACACATAATTTGGGTAGATGCCTACATAGTTGATACTATGAACCCGATCCTATCCAACATACCAACAGAGTGCAGGAAAAATCTAGCATCTCCTACACTCTGAACAATGATTATCCCACCATTTTACGACATTCTTCAGCACACTGTCGGCAGATTGTTGCACATTCCTGGCAATGTGTGTCCTTCATTTGTCCGCACTCTGTTGCACATTGCTCACATAGATTTGCACATACTCCACATAATTGAACTGAAAAAGCACTATTACGCGACATAAACGGTACTGCCTGATTACATATTTCAGCACAATCATTCAGTGTTTGAATACATTTAACCCTTGCTTGCACATCAGGTTCTTGCAAACAAGCTGTCAAACATTCTTCACATGCACGTAGACATTTAAGGCATGCCTCAATACAGGTGTCCATGTTTGTTGGAGACGTTGATAAAACACCCATTTGTCCCCCTCCTTTCTACACTCCATAACAGTTTGCACATTGCATTAATGGCTATACATTATAAATTGGTAAATATAAATTGTCATAGAATCTGCAAATAATCTGCACATTTATTGGGGATATTTCTAATGAAAGCAAAAAGGAGGAAAATCATCATGTTGAAATCGAAGAAAACAGTGATAGGAACATTTCTGCTTGTGGCAATGTTTACCCTTGTGGCATGTGGAAGTAATAACAATGAAGCAAAGCCAAATGATAGCAAGAATACAGATTCGCAATCTAGTTCTGAGCAACAATCGAACGATGATGAAATGAATCATGAGGAAATGGATATGGATCATTCTGGCTCTGGAGAAGTTCCCGAAGGATTGGAAGAAGCAAAAAATCCAAAATATGAAGTTGGAAGCAAGGCGATTATCGAATCTAATCATATGAAAGGAATGAAAGGGGCTGAGGCCACGATTGTTGGGGCATTTGACACGATTGCCTACACCATCTCCTATACCCCCACTACCGGTGGAGAAAAGGTAACAAATCATAAATGGGTCATCCAAGAGGAAATTAAGGAAGCCAAGGATGATAAACCATTGGAACCAGGGACAGAAGTCACCGTAGAGGCATCGCATATGAAAGGTATGGAAGGCGCAACAGCTAAAATTGACTCAGCCGAAAAAACAACAGTGTACATGGTTGATTATATGCCCACTACCGGTGGAGAAAAAGTTACCAATCATAAATGGGTAACAGAAGACGAACTATCTCCTGTTGAATAGTATACCGAATTAACAAGAAATGTAAAAGGTATGCATTATTATCCCGCATACCTTTTTAGTTTATTATCAGGAGGAACATTCGGATACGCTTCATCATTTATCATCCAGTCCATTCCCATTCCTTCTTTTCTCATATCCATTGTTATACTAAGGTCCATCATATATTGACATAAAATCCGTCCTAAAATGGGATTTCACCGCTTACATTTCCTTCAAAATACGTAATAAATCCCTGAAGCTTTGTCCACTTTTTAACATCTTCTTTAATTTCTCCAAAAATCAGACCAAACCTGTTGATGGATCAAGGCACTTTGTGCTGTTTCCCCATAAAAACGGAAGCCTATTCCGCCTTCGCTTAGCTTTCACCAATAATGTTTAAATAATTAAACTCCTTATTTTTGGTGACGTTGAATACAAATGCAAACTTAATTTAATCGCATAGTTGTAATGCATGTATTGTCGCCATCAAACGTAGAAATCTCAGATGATGATTTTTTACCATCTTGAAAGATTGTTACACTAAATGTGTCATTACGGGGTAGCCATAAATCAATAAATCCATTGGCTTCTGTTTGCTTCGTTTCATCAAGGATAACATTACCAGCTGAATCTTCTATATGTACTTCAACGTCTTCTTTAACAAGCTCACCTTGGCATCCCGTTAAACTATGAATATCACAAGGATGTGTTTCATTGATAAATGGGGCAATCGATACAAAAAATTCATCATCGGGTAGGTCATAAGTTGTTTGGTTTTTATTCTCATCTGTTACAACAAGTTCGGATGACGTAATTGATGCCGATGCTGCTTCCACATTTCCTACACTATAGTCGTGAACCAGTTCTTTGATATCAGTTACATCATCTTTATTTGCTTCATCATTTCCATTTCCATTACTGCATCCCATGAATAAAGCTGAAACAAGTATCAAAATAGCGATCGTTTTTAATTTCATTTTTCACTACTCCATCCATTTGAATTGGGCTACTCTAAGTTATCAATACCGCTTACTCACGCAGTAGATTGGTTTATGCTTTTGGAGGTTTCGCATTAATAGCCACAAAATTGTATTTAAGCTAATGATAACACGCTAACGGCAGTACTTAACACAATCTTTTCAAATCGATCTGTGTCATAGGGCATTATTCTTTGTTGATTATTGACCCGATAAATGAAACATCCTTCATTCGCCGACCTTAAACTGACCCATCATACCTGCATCTTCATGTTCAAGGATGTGGCAGTGATACATAAATACACCAGAATGTTTAAAGGTAGCAATGACTCTAACTTTTTCGTCTGGATTAACAAGAACGGTGTCTTTCCACCCTGTTTCATTTGCAGGTGGAGGATTTCCATCACGATCTAAAATTTGAAATTGCACACCATGAGCATGAAAAGGATGAACCGTTCCATCCATCATCCCCATACCACTTTCATTGGAGATTTCCCAAATTTCGGTGTCATTCATTCTTAACTTTTCATCAATCCTATCCATGTCAAATTGTTTACCATTGATATTAACCATGGGGCCCATTCCCTGAAAAACAAATTTTCTTGTTTTCACCGCATCATCAGGATTTATTTTGTCAATGGTAGTTAGTTTGGTTGGAATGGTATATTCTTTTGGACTTTCACTTTTTGCGGTAAACTTCATAAACTCCGACCCGTTGTTTTCCAATTGAACCGTTTCTCCCTTTTCCAAATCCGAAAAATCAACAAGAATTTCTGCTCTTTCTGCAGGACCAAGAACTATTTTATTCATTTTTACTGGCTTTCCGAGAAACCCACCACCACTAGCAATTTGATAAAATGTCTGGTTATTACTGAAATTTAATTCATAAACGCTTGCATTGGATCCATTCAATAAACGAAGTCTCATCATGCCCCTTGGGACCTCAAAAAATGGATTGACAGCGCCATTTACAAGCATTGTGTCCCCTTGTAGACCGTTCATAACATCATGCATTCCCAAATCATATTGAAAGGTTCCGTCAGAATTAAACCTTTTATCTTGAATGATAAGTGGAACATCATTTACCCCATATTCTTTCGGAATATCCATACGATCAGAAACTTCATCCTCAATCAAGAATAATCCTGCCAATCCTTTATATACCTGCCTTCCCGTTTCTTGTTCAGGATGGGGATGATACCACAAAGTGGCCGCTGGCTGTTCTATCTTGAATTTTGGAGTCCATGATTCTCCAGGTTGAATCCCGGAATGTGGTCCTCCATCTTTATCACCATCCACTTCTAGACCGTGCCAGTGAATGGTTGTTATGTCATCCAGATTATTTTTTACTTTTACCGATACCTCTTCACCTTTTCGAACCCGAATCACAGGGCCTAAGTAATCGCCATTATATCCCATAGTTTCTGTCTTTTTTCCTGGAACAAATTCCTTTGTAGCGTTCTGAGCAGTTAATTGAAATACCGCTTTATTTGGATCGGGATTACGATCTTTTAATAATGGCGGTATAGGAAGAGGTGATTCTTCCGTTGCAATCGTTTGATTATCCGCTTTATCAGATGGCTGTTTCATTGATAAATTAGGTAATTGTCCGGGCATTTCCCGACCCTGTACAAAAAAGAGAATGAATACTCCCAAGATTATTATGAAACCTGCAATTAAAATACCGAAATTCTTCTTCATTGTTTTTCACCTTTTATTCGCTATATTAAGATTGTAAAATAACGGGCCAAATCTTTTTATTTTCTCATTGCAAGCTTAACCGCAATATAAACGACAGCTCCAATTACAACTAGGTTAATAATATACCCAATAATTCCAAACCCCCCCATCATTCCACCATAACCATTCATCATTCCTCCGAAACCATTCATCATCAGTGTTCATTCCCTTCTCTTGTTTTTATCCCAAATTCGTCAACACCAATACATGTCTTTATATTTCCCTTATATTAGTCCGGTTTATGCCATGATTTGTAAAGGATCGTTTGCATAAGATAGTCCACTTAGTACTTTATAGCTTTTGGCTGCCGCACGTTTGAAAAATGGTCACCGACTCTACGTCAAATAACACCTTTATCTGGGAATCCACATAAAATATCATCATATGCCAAAGGAGTGAACATATTGAGTTCATATTACCCACATCCCTATCCTTTCCCTTATTACGACATGGGCCGTTCTGAGATGGGTATGCCCGAAATGAGCATGGAGCAAATGAAACAGATGCAACGAATGATGATGGAACACATGGAAACGACAAGGCAAATTAAACAAAAGGTTGATATGATCGAAAATCAACTCCATATAATAGAGGAACATATGAAGAGGATGGGACAAAAGTAAAATAGTTAATCATAAGGACGAACAATATGCGAATTAATCGTAAGAAATATATGCATAAGCCTGCGGGAGGAAAGGCCTAGGTGAGACCTCGAAGTGCGATAGCACGAGAAGGCTCATCAGCCACCCGCGGAAAGCGAAGTATATTTCTGTAGCGATTTATATGCATCAACTTAAGTTCAGATTTTCCTCTAATGAGAACACTTTTGACCCAACCTCTTTTGGTATGATCCTAGAATCTTTTAGTCACTTCACCCTTCAGATCATACCCTATTGGGGCAGTGCAGGGCACTTTGAGTTTACTCTTTATATAGATTGAAGTTTATTCTACCTTCACCTGCCCCATCATGCCGTTGTCTTCATGTTCAAGAATATGACAATGGAACATATACACACCCTTATGATCAAATTGTACGGCTATTTTAACTGTCTCATCTGGGTCTACAGAAATAGTATCTTTCCACCCTCGTTCATTTTTCGGTGGCTCTTCTCCATTTCTGGAAATTATTTTAAATTGAGCCCCGTGAATGTGGAATGGATGGATCATTCCCCCCATTTCATCGGGTTTATTGTAAATTTCCCATACTTCTGTTTCCCCTTGTTTTTGTGTGAAATCAATTCTTTCCGGATCAAATTTCTTTCCGTTTATCGTGACTTTATCCATCATTCCAAAGAGTTCCACCTTTTTTGTAACCGGTAGGTCCATTTCTTCATCTGTTATTGAAAAATCATTCATCTCCTCAGGAATGTCGCTGTCCTCTCTACTTTGACCAGAAACCTCGAACGGTAAAAGGGTCGATCCATCCTCCTCATTTATTAACGCCAATTCGTCTTCTGTATTAAGCTTTGAAAAATCAATAACGATTTCTGCCCGTTCAGATGGTGTCAGTGTAATTTCCTTCATTGTCACTGGCTCATTCAAGAGACCTCCACCCGTTGCAATTTGCTCAAACGAATCTCCTGTATTCAATTTAAAAGTAAAGTTTCTCGCATTGGATCCATTTAATAAACGAAGACGAACCTTTTCTTTCTTGACAGTCAATTTCGGATTCAACGTCCCATTGATCAGTAACGTATCACCGATTGTTCCATCCTCATTCATTGCAGCATTGTAATTCAATTGTTTCTTTTCATCAAATGTTTTATCTTGAAAAATCAAGGGTATATCATTCTGCCCATACTTGTTTGGTAAATCAAGACTTTTCGAATTGTCATCTTCAATATAGATCAACCCTGCAAGTCCATTGTATACCTGTTCAGACGTTTTTCCATCTGGATGGGGATGGAACCATAGCGTTGCTGCCTCCTGTGTCACTTTGAATTCAACCAACTTTTCTTCTCCCGGTTCTATAATACCATGTGGACCACCATCTGCATCCCCTGCAACTTCCAGTCCGTGCCAATGAAAAGTTGTATCCTCATCAAGCTCATTTATCAATTTAATTTTCACCTTATCACCTTTATTAAAACGAAGCACCGGTCCTAAAAATGATCCGTTGTATCCATAGGTCTTGGTTTTCGTACCGTCAAATATTTCAGTCTCTCCTTTTTTTGCTCGAACAGTGTATGCAACTTCTTCTTTACTATCGCTTTCAAGCACGGGAGGCATTTTCAATTCATTTTCCCCTGTTGAATCGTTTAAACTTACCACCTCATCATGATCCATATGACCTTCCATGTCATCATTCATTTTTGAATGATCCATTCCTTCTTCCATGGAATCAGAGTCTTCTTCGTTCTTGTCCATATTTTTACTTGATTCTTCCGTATCCGCGTTTTCTTCAGATGTCTTTTCATCACTCCCTGCACAAGCCGATAAAACAAGTGCTGACAATAAAAAAATAAAACCTATTATTAGTATTTTTCTTTTCATAAACAATAGCCCCCATAAAGCTTATTAATTAGTCTCCTATAGCCAAGTGTCAACAGCGTACATAATAAGCTTTTTGCGATGTACCCATTTTCTTTTTCTGCTTAAAAATAAAAAGCGGGTGTCATCGTCCGCAAAGCCTAA
>NZ_JAROCA010000095.1 GCF_030732005.1 Tigheibacillus jepli
ATATTTTGTGGTGAAACATTGTATATAGGGTTTGATGATTGACCCTTTTCTATTTACACAATTATACGGACTCAATCGAAAAATTGCATCATTCGGTAGCTCATAACGCCGATGAACGACGGAACGAAAGAAAAATCAAGTCATTCGGTAGTTCATAGCTCGGATGAACGACCGAACGGGGGAAAATTTGCGTCATTCGGTAGCTTATAAGTCCGATGAACGACTGCATGGGGGAAGGTCACGTCAAGAAAATCACGGATTGGAGCAAGTTTTTGCGTTTTGGAGCGGGTTTTGCTAGGTTGGAGCGACTTTTTGTTGTCTCGAGCGGGTTTTGTCTAATTTCGAGCGACTTTTCCTCTATTTTGAGCGACTTAGACTACTCGCCGAGCAACTTGAACTGCGTTGGAGCGTTTGTGGAAGCTTTCGAGCGACTTCCGCCTAGTCCGAGCGACTTTCCACGGCATGGAGCGACTTTTTGCAAGCTGGAGAGACTTGCTGCGGCATCTGAGTTTGAGCGACTTACCAACGGCATCGAGCGGCTTTTGCTAAGTTGGAGCGGCTTCCCAATTGCGTGGAGCAATTTTTGTTAAGCTGGAGAGACTTACCGTGGAGGCGAACAACTCTTTTCTTTCCAAGCTGGCGCTACTCCTCGCGGTGTGGGACAGCTTCCCGAGGCATTGTTTAACTTTACGAGCGTATTATACCTACTTCAAGCAACCGGGATAAGAATTCTGGAAAGAATAATCCTACGGTCAAATATCCGCCCAAGACCAAGACGCAAATGACGGCCAGAAGGTAGGCCCATCTAACACGTACAAAAGAGGACCCCCACAAACGGAAGGTCCTCTCCTAAAAGATCAATTATGTGCATATGTCCAGTTATCGAAAAAATACGCCTCAGCTTTTATTAGAAAACAAATACGTCATCAGCTGATCCATAATGGATACATCATCTGTCACTAAAAACACTGGCAACAGCATGATTGCCAGGACAACAACCAAGTTTGCGACAAAAAATTTACCAATGCCTTGTAGTATTTTCATGGTAAGCTCTTCCCTTTTTGTGAGCATCCAAAAATCTAAAAGCATTTTTATTATATTATTCTTATTCTCAAAATATTTGTGTCACAAACTTGTCACAATTAATTTTTTTATTAAAATTGATGGTTATCGGTTCGTGTCAAGGTACCATAACAAAAATCATCTGCTTTTTAAATCCGCAGCAATTCACGAATGTCTTCCTCACTCAAGCTGGACAGCATTGTTTCCCCAGGCTGAATAACCTTGTCAATCAGCTCGCGTTTTTTCTGCTGCAGGGCATAGATTTTTTCCTCAATTGTTCCATCCGTAATCATCCGGATCACCTGCACAACATTCTTTTGTCCAAAACGGTGTGCTCTGCCGGTTGCTTGGTCCTCGACAGCCGGGTTCCACCATAAATCATACAAAATTACAGTGTCTGCTCCAGTTAGGTTCAGACCGGTTCCGCCAGCTTTCAGGGAAATAAGGAAGACGCTTTTTTCACCGTCATTAAAACGATTGCTCATCTCCACACGTTCTTTTGATGGCGTTTGCCCGTGCAGGTAAAAGTAGCCAATGCCTTTTTCATCCAGTTTTTCTGCGATGATTTCATGCATACTCGTGAACTGGGAGAAAATCAGCATACGCTTGCCGTTTTCTAATGCTGTCTGAATTGTTTCCATCAACTGCTCCAATTTTCCGGAAGTACCTTCGTAATTCTCAATAAACAAGGATGGATGACAGCAAATTTGCCGCAGTCTTGTCAATCCTGCAAGAATCTTCATGCGGTTTTCCTGAAAGCTGCTCTCTTGCAGGCTTTGTGCAGTCTCCTGCTGCAATCTGCGCAGGTATCCGATATATAAATCCTTTTGTTCCTTCGACAATTCGGATACACTAACCGTTTCGATTTTTTCCGGCAATTCTTTTAACACATCCGATTTTAATCGGCGCAAAATAAATGGCTTTGTCAACGCAGCAATTTTTTCCGGGGCCATTTGCCGAAACACTTTCTGGCTGGGCATCAAGCCTGGTAAAATCACCTGGAAAATCGACCAGAGTTCATCGACGGAATTTTCAATCGGCGTTCCACTAAGCGCAAACCGGCGATATGCCTTGATTTGCCTAATAGCCTTTGAAGTTTTCGTTGCATAGTTTTTAATATATTGCGCTTCATCTAATATCATTGTTTGAAATTGTATCGCTTCATACCAGTCAATGTCCTGCCGCAATGTCGCATAGGAAGTAATCCAAACATCGACATCCTTGGAATTTTCAATGTCCGCATGCCGCTGTTCCGGGTTTCCTGTCAGGACAGCCGTGGATAAAGCCGGTGCAAACTTTTCAAATTCGTTCTTCCAATTATACAAGACAGATGATGGGGCGATAATCAAATGCGGGTACTCACTCGGCTCCGATGCAATGTAGGCAATGCTTTGCAGTGTCTTACCAAGCCCCATATCATCAGCAAGTATGCCGCCGAGATGATATTCACTCAACGACTTGAACCATTGGAATCCGGTCAGCTGATACTTTCGTAAATCGGCTTGCAATTGCTCTGGCAGTTCATATACTTGTTCTTCAGGCGCTTTCAAATGATTAAGCAGCTTTCGAAATGTTGGATCGTAGTCTTTTTGTGTGTGGAGCAATTCATCAATTTGCATGCTGCGATAAACCGGGACTTGCAATGTTCCATCTTCCTCAATATCGCCCTTTTTAATTTGCAAATCATCGACAAACTGGCTAAGGGATGCAAATTCATCCCCCTCCAATGAAAGCAGTGCCCCATCAGACATGCGGTAATAGCGCTTTTTTTCAATGACTGCTTCGAGGATATTCTGTACTTCCGCATCGTTAATTCCTTCCATGTCAAAGCCAACTTCCAGCAAATCGGAAGAAGATTCCACACGTACGCTCGTTGTTGGTCCTTGCTTGATGTCAAACATCATATTGCGGATTTCTTGAGACAGGTAAAGCTCGACATATTCATCCAGCACCGGCAAAACCTTATACAGAAAATGGTACATTTCCTCTTCGTTGTTTTCCATATACAAATCCTTGCCGTTGTAATGAAAATTGACATGTTCAATCAAGCTCATAATCTGTCTTTCTTTTTCCACATCGCGTATGATGATCACATCACTCTTATCACGCTTGCCAAAAGGCAAAATCACCGTGTCGCCATAATGATATTCCAGCTTGCCAATCACCTGATTATCGCGCAGCTGCAGGTAAAGCTTGGCCTTTAACGGACGCTGGACAATTTCCTCTGAGACGTCTTCGGATATTTGAACATCACCGATTTTTTTCAAAGATGGCAATGCCTCGGAAATGAAAACATCTGCCTGCGCCTGATCGATAGCAAGTTTTGGCAATGTACTTGAGAAATTGACGACCTCCTGTAAAACCGGGATTTGTTCTCTTTTTGGAAAATAGAAGACGCCATGGTAATACAGCATTTCATAGGCACTGAAATACATCATGCCAGAAGTGTCCCCCAAAGTTAGCTGCAGGTCATTGTTCTCATTTCTTGAAATGGAAAATTGAAAAGGGAGCGTATCCATTTCAATGTTGACCTGTTGTTTGGCACTGGCAGACTCTCCAAGCTTGAAATCACGGTTGACCAATTTCGCAAATAATTCCTTCGCCAGCAATGGTGAAATACGAATGTACCGTTTCTCATCAGTGCTTTGTCTTCCGTAATAGGAAAATGAATTACTTTTGTAAATATCCTCGTTGCGATACATTGCTGCAAGCAACTCAAAGATTTCCATGTCTTGTTGCAGAATAAGGTGTGATTCAGGAGAGTACGAAAAGTTTTTCGTAAAAACATAGGAATTGCCCTGTAAAACCGATCGCAGGAATTCTTTTGCGTTCTTTACAACATAGCCGCGTTTTTCGCCGACTTTCATTTCAATGTAAATGCTTTGCATATAAGAAATAACACAATAATATTCGACATGCAAAGGGATTTTTTCAGGCAAAATATCCACAGCGGTTTGTTGCTGCGGCAGTGAAGCAAGCGCCTGAATGAAACGATTGGACGCTTCATAAATGCGACTTGATTTTGAGGATTTTCCATGCTCCCAGTTTGCTTCTTTGTGCTTAATATAAATTAACGTTGCTGCAATATGCTTGCACGTATCATACATATCAAAAGCCGGGCAGTCGCATTCCGCCTTCAAATGGCCAGTGAAAATTGACGAGGCTTCAATTTCGACAAAATAATTACGTGAGCCGCGCACTGTTGCCGTCCATAGTTCATTGTTTACATCATACAAAAGATTGCGCACCCGTCTCTGATTATAATATTCCAAACCACGTCGATAGATAAAGCTTGGAAACAGTTGTTGGATATCGATATCGCCTATATTCTTCAATATTCTATGAACCTTCCTTTGCATATGCCTTATCCTTCTATTGTATACGAGAAAGGAGGATTTTAAAATTATTTGTTTATGGGATTGTTCAAATCGTCCGGTAAACCCGGAAACTTATGGATCGACACCGGACCTTGTTGCTACAGTCCGGCCGGAACGACACGTTGGTGATAGAGGGACCTTCTGGGGCTGCGATTACTCGCCCCATCAAAAAACTCTGTACCTGCGATTACTCGGCAGAACAAAGGCGCAAGCGCACGTTTAGCAACGTACAAACTGGAGCACTTTGGGGCTGCGGTTACTCGCCCCACCCAAAATCTTTGCTAGTTGCTGGGCGCTGGAGCCGGACGTGGCTGTCATAGCAAATGACATGAATACAGCCCAATTCTATACTTTCTTTATCCACAAAGAAAGATTGCTAAAGTCTCCCACGTCCTATGAGTAACGCAGAAGTTACCACATCCTGTGGAAGCTCGTTGGCTTGCTTTTTTTGCTTAGAAAAGGAAATCACTATATTTGAACAAGTCTTAAGGGCGATGACACGAAAGCCGGCCTTATATTAGGTGGCCGGCTTTCTGACTAGCAAATACACATAAAGCAGCATGGATAGTGCGACGGATACAGCAGCGGTCGCATAGATAGACTGATAACCGAACCAATCCGCCAGCAATCCGAATAAAATCGCACCTATGCCGACTCCCAAATCAAAAAACGAGAAGAAGGTGGCGTTGGCCATCCCTTTTCGATTGGAAGGTGCCTCATCCACAGCCCATGCTTGGAGTGCAGGCTGCACACTGCCAAAGCCTAATCCATACAGCCCCGCCGCAATCAGCATAACCGTTACATTCGGAAGCCACGACAATAAAATCATTGCTGCAAAAATAAGGATCGTACCAGGCAAAAACACGTACTTATGACCTTTTGTGTCATAAATACGACCTGCGAACGTCCTGGAAACCATCAAAAATATAGCATAAACAAGGAAATACAGCTCAATACCTGCAATATGTTTTTGTTCTGCATAAAGCGGCAAAAACGAAGCAATTCCACCAAATGTTACCGTGATAAAAAATAACAATAAAGAAGGCCGGATAGCCGTCTTTTCAAAAATATCAAATTTGACGGTTACGGATTTTTCCGGTGATTGTTCCACTTTTTTGTAGCGGATTTTTGTTGCAAGCAGCAATGCAACGAAACCTAGCAATCCGCAAATCAAAAATAGTTGTGTAAACGATATTTTTCCAGCGAGCGTCAGACCAAGCGATGGACCAAAGGCGAGTGCCAGATTACCTGACAGGCCAAAGTATCCCATTCCCTCACCACGCCGCTTTGGCGGAATCAAGTCCGTTGCAATGGTTCCCCCCGCGGTTGTCGAAAATCCCCATCCGACTCCTTGAACTACGCGCATCAAAAATAAAAAGAAAATACTTGTAATAAAAGCATACGATCCGACAGATAACACGAATATGACCAATCCGACCATATAAACAAACTGGCGTCCTTTGGATTCCAGGGCATGGCCTGCATATGGACGCAAAAGAAGCGCAGAAAAAGTGAATATTCCTACAATCATTCCAATTAATTGATCACTGCCCCCAAGCTCCTTTACAAATAATGGCAAAGTTGGCAGCGTCATCTGAAAACCTAAGAAAACAAAAAAGTTTGCCAAACAAATCAGCAAAAAATCACGTGTCCATATCTTCTCCGCTTTCCACTCAGGTTTTACAGCATGTTGTTGATTCATTGGCGATCACATCCTTCGTTATACGAAAGATTATACAGCAGAATACCCACGAAATCCACCCGGATAGATTCCTAAATGAAAAATGCCTGCCCGGACTGCCAGGCAGGCATTTTTCTATTCATTGAATACTTTCTATTTCCCCACATGCAATGCGCTCGCCTGCATCTCCAGCTGGCTGGGAATAATAGTCATCCGGCTTTGCATGGACGATAAACGCTGTGCCATCCTCCTTCAGCAGGGAATTTTCTTTTCCTTTTTCCAATGTCAGCTTGTCGTTAATAAATGTCGCATGTGCTGTACCATCGGCCTTCACTTCCAGGTTTGGTATATCACCATCATGCGGCCCATCCACATGATCGAAACCATGTTTGGCACTGGTCGGATTAAAATGTCCACCTGCCGACTGGAATGACGGGCCCTCGCATAGCCCTTTTTCATGGACATGGAAACCATGCAATCCCGGTGGCAGATTGGTCGCATCAACAGTCATTTCGACTCCTTCGTCGGTCTGCTGCAGGTTTACAGTGCCTACCTTCAATCCTTTGGAATTGACCAGCGTAGCTATTGCCGTCAGATTTTTTACCTCTTTGGCAGCAACCGTTTCAATTTCCCGATCATCTCCTTCCTTGCCCTGCGATTTTTGTTTGTCTTTCGTATCGGAGCATGCAACTAGCACCAATAGCAGGCTCGCTAAAATGACGGTGTATATCCAGCGTTGGTTTTTCATGGGAATCCCTCCAAAATGTGTTATTCCCAGTTTTCTCCAGAACATGCAAAATTATTCCTTGATGTGAAATACAGCTATTGGGATTATCAGTGACCTTTGCGGTGCTGGTTTACGGTTTTTGGGCACTGAGATGCTTTGTCTGTGATTGAGTCCGTATAATTGTGTAAATAGAAAAGGGTCAATCATCAAACCCTATATACAATGTTTCACCACAAAAT
>NZ_JAROCA010000096.1 GCF_030732005.1 Tigheibacillus jepli
TTCGACGGATGGTTTGGATTTTCCTTTTTTTAAATCAAAGTTGTCGAATTATGTTCCCCGTAAGTTGTTACTGAACCGTTGCATTTTTTAAAAGATGGATGTCCATTTCCAACATCTGCTGCACCATTTCCGGTCGCAGCCCGGTCAAGATTGGTTCGCATCCCATCATTTTTATTGCCTCCATCAATTTAGCAAAATAAGAAACAGATTCAGGAGATGTTTCGGCGATCCCGGACAGGTCGATAATTAATGTATGCACTTTTGATTTGGCTATTTCCATCAATGCCTTTTCTTCAATTATCCTGGCACGGTTATCATCCAGTGTACCAATAAGTGGCAAAACGGAAATGGTTTGCGTGATAGGAATAATCGGCACAGACAAATTATCCACCAGTTTACGCTGTTTTTCCAGCAACTCATCCTTGTATACAGCGTAACTCAAGAAAAAGCCGTTCATGAAATCGTCTACCATATCATCGATTTTTTTTTGGAGAATAAAGAAGTCATCTGGAGTTGGAGGAAGCGCTTTTTTTTCGGTATATTCCTCAATAAATTCCCAAAATGTTCTGCGGATGGCCTGCACCCATTCCAGTTTTAATGCAAGCGTCATGGCATTTTTCGCCCAAATAATCCCCTCTTGTTTTGCGAACGCTTTGATTTCTTCTTGGTTTTCTTCGATTACGTAATTAACAAGCTTTTTGGCATTGTTAACGAGGTTGATATTGCCAATGGCATCAATTTCTTTTAATTTATCTCTTACGTTTACGGCTTGCTCTAGCAAACGTTCCTCGAATCTATCCTCTTCATTTTTAAAGAAATGCTTGATATCCTCTTTATTTTCATACAATAAATTCACCACGACACCCCCTTTTTTTGCGCCAAAAGATTAACAATTGTGAATATCGAATACCATTATAACATATGTTTTTTGCTGAATGCGAGGATTACAGTAACAGGAAAAATCAGGAAATAACCTAACTGCTTGCACGAAATACATGCATAAACAGGATTACTCTGTTTTTTTTCGCTGGGACGGCTGCCGACCGCTATCATCATCGCCTTTCCATGGTGGATCAACTATTTTATGTATCTTTTGATTCACTTTATATATCACATACGGAACAACGAAAGATGCAGCTGCACAAAGCAAAACTGTTGTATCCGGCAGCAAATCTGTGATGTTATCCCACATGAACATCCCGCCTTTATCGTAGTATTAACTGGCTGTAAGACCCTTCAATCATTGATGAATTAAATGAAAAATGATAAGGGGCCAACAGAAAGTCCAAAGCCCGATTGGTTTAACTTACATTCAGTGGGGGGAAGAAAACCCCACTGAATGAAGTTTCACTTTATCAAATAATGGCACTTCATGTTATTTACGAAGAATTTTCGTCCGATCCGTACTGCCAAATGTTCTTAATTCCGTTCGGACTGAAATATCCACATTGCTATTGGCAAATAGCTTTTTACCCCTTTCCCAATTTGGCTGGATATTCTTTTTCCAGTTTTGATAGTCGTGCATACGCAGGTATTCACCAAAGCCGAAAATATCAGTATTCAAGTCTTTTTGTGCTTTTATGATAGATTTCTCCACAATGGATTTAATTTTACTTGAAATTTTTTCTCCATGGCGGCAATGTAATTTTCATTCAGCAATCGCTTGTCACCGTACATTTCTTCGATTCTGCCTTCCAGTTTGATGTCTACCTGAATATTGACTTGTTGCGGGTTGGAGGCATCCACCTTTAATTTACTCTTGGAATCCAGAATTTCGAAATTCATCAATCGATTGTTAATTTTGAATTCCACACCACCGTATTTCATGTTGCCGGTGACTAAATTAAGCCCCGTTGTCTCGTTCGCATTCATCATTCCAATAAATTTATTGTTGTGTCCATGGAAAACAGCCACACCGCTAATATCGATATTGTTTTTTTCCATGGAAGCGACCGGAACTGCAAAACTGCTACTACCCAGTAAATATTCATGCATTTTCCCAAGCCGGACCGGATGGATGGTCCGTTTGCTCTGCAGTGTGTTTTCCAAAATCTTACTGATATAAATGGCTGGAATTTGTTGCCCCTCATGCGCATCAAAAGCCAAATATTTTTTTGCCTCACCTTTTGTCACCAACACATCAACACCCCTGCGCATTTCCGGTTCACGGATGAATACATCCATAATACTTGCGAATAATTCGTCATGTTTGAGTATTTCCTCGGAAACAAGCACGACTTTTATATGTTCAAAATAAGGTTGTTTGCTTGTTTTGGTATCCATTTGGTGTGCAATCGAAAAAACGCTGTCACCCGTGCCAGTGATATTTTTATATGCTTTTGGTGTGGCACCCGAACCTCCGCTGCTTTGAGATGTCGCATAGCCGCCCGGAACAATGAATTGAACGGTTAACGCTAAATTATTCGACCCGAGCGGCGTATTCTCACCCGCATCTGCTATGTCGAGAGCGACCCCAACGATGAAACCGCGATCTTCAATACTTTTCGAATCCCAACAGCCTGCTGTCAAAAGCAGACAGACGAAACAAACGAGTATGCAGCAGGTCTTGCTTTTAGCCATTTCCTTTCACCCCTTTGGTTTTTTGAACAGTCACAAATAACAAAAGGAGAAACAAGGAAAACGATAAAGCGAAATAATTAAGCACACTATCATACGAACGGACACTTTCGGTATTTTGCGGTATAAAAGCGATCAAAAAAATAACCGGTGCTAAAGTAAATACGAATTTGTGCTTATCTACTTTTCGAAATAACGAATTCAACGCATACACAGCAATGTCAAATGCCATGGCTGTCGTGTTGAATATGGCCATCAACCACACAACAAAAAAAACCGATTCGAATCTTTCAAATATACCACCAGGCAACTCTGCTTCTTTAGCCAATTCTACGACCGGATAGATCATATTTGCTGTCACCATATTTCCGAACACCCCAATGCAGGCAACGTAGAACAATAAATACACCACGATTGGAATGCACATCACTTTAGCAACTTTGCGGCCAAGCTTTTTCGGTTTTTTAATAAGTGCAATATAAAACCAAATAATACCAAACCATGAATACGATCCGATCCCGGCAGGCATTGCCCGCATATAGTCTTTCATATCCGTCTGAAACATCGGCAGCAAATTTTTCATTTCAATGAACTTAATGTCTAGACTGAGTAATAAAATGAATATGAATAGAATGATTGGTAAAAACAAAAGATTTAAACGCAAAATTCCTGCCCGCGACCCGCACACTGCATAGACAACAACAAGAAGGAAAGACAATGCGATAACTTCAACCGGTGTCCGATGGAATAAATAGCTCTTGGAAATGTCTGCAATCTCCCGTACTTCCAAGGCAGCAATTGCAACAAAAAGCCCACAAAATGCCATCGTGAAAAACCAGGCAACCGGCCTGGTAACCAATTTTGATGCGTAGGAATAAAATGGTTGTCCGGCAAATTGCATCGTGAATCGGGCTACACATGCAGCCATTATCAAATTAGTGATACCACTTACAAATAGCGGAATCCAGCCATCGGCAGCAACCGTGTACATCGCCAGCAACTTTGGCAGTGAGAGTACCCCTGAAGCTATAAGCATGGATGGCAAGGCGATAAGCAATTCTTTCTCACTGATTGTTTCATCGCTATACTCAAACGGTCGCATACGTCACTCTCCCTTGTTTCCCGATTTGTCATCTTTTGTTTGCATATATACCGGACGCCGATTAATTGTTTGCAGTGGTGCCCGCATGACCAAATCATTCCAATCGCCTTTAAAGAACGGGCCAAACGGAGCTGAATATGGTACTCCGACACTTTTCAAATTCACAATATGGATATTGACCATGATGTAAGCGAGGATGATACCATAGATTCCGAGCAGACCGGCTGCAATCATGAAACCGAGTAAAATAATGCGAAACGAAATGCCCAGACTGTATTCCGGAATGGCAAAAGAAGCAACGGCATTGAGTGCAATAATGACAACCATCACCGGACTGACAATGCCGGCTGATACCGCCGCATCACCGATTACAAGACCACCGACAATGCCGATCGTCTGTCCGATCGTTTTTGGCAAGCGCGCGCCAGCTTCACGCAACAATTCCATCGTAATTACCATCATTATAGCCTCAACAAATGGTGGAAAAGGAACACCTTCCCTAGCCGCGGCAATGGAAATCGTCAAATTTGTCGGCAGCATACCAGGCTGATAGGATAAGAGTGCGATATATAATGCTGGCATAAAGATGGCGATGAACGCCGCCAAGTAACGCAATAAGCGGATGAAAGTAGCAATGACAAAACGTTCATAATAATCCTCCGGTGACTGCAGGGCATTCCCAAAAGTTGCCGGCGCAATCAATACGAAAGGTGTACCGTCAAGTAAAATCGCCACTTTTCCTTGTAACAAGGCCGATGACACCTTGTCGGGTCTTTCTGTATTGGTAATCTGCGGAAAAGGAGACAAGAAGCTGTCCTGCAACCACTCCTCAATGTATCCCGTATCGGGAGCATCATCCATATCAATCGTTTGCAATCGCCGCTTTATTTCCTGAAGCAATTCAGGATGTACGATACCTTCCACATAGGAGACAATCATATATTTTTTGGATCTCTTGCCGATGGAATGTTTATCAAAACGAAGATTCGGGTCGCGAATATGACGCCTTACAAGCATCATATTCGTCAATAGGTTTTCTACAAACCCTTCCCGTGGACCGCGAATGACACCTTCAGTGATCGGTTCTTCAATTTGCCTGCCTTCCCAACCTGCTGTATTGATATTCAATACCATATCAACGCCATCTAAAAGGAAGATTGTATTGCCATAAAGCAAATCATTGAACAGGTCATCTATCGTTTTGGCTATTTTTACATCAGTAGCTGAAATGATTTCAAGAAAAATAGTGTGCAATAATTGTTTCGGGTTTTCCGGCAATTGTTTGCGTTCGGTTACATGCTGCACATTTTTCATGATATTGCTATGCACCAGGTCGGGATTGACCCCCGACCTCTCACACCACCGCACATACCGATCAGTATACGGCGGTTCAACTAAGATAATTGACGCAAAGTTTCATAACGTGATGAAAGACTTTTGAGCCCTTGGGAATTCCAATAGGAGTTTCCGAGGTCTCTGTGCAATATGGGACTTTTGGATATGCGCCAGTAAGCTTTGCGTGAGTTGCCCATTCGTACGCTTTTTCCGGCGGAACACCCAGACCGATAAGTTTCCTTATCTTCGTCTTTGGCTTCTTCCAATTCTTCCACATGCACATCCGGAGTCTTCTTCTGATCCACGAATCAAATTCCTTGAATACGCTGGGCGTGTCCACCAGCGCGAATTAACCGCACCAGCCCATCAGGTACTGGTTCAGTTTCTCTATCCTGTATTCCATCGGATAGGGCTTCCTTCCTGAAGTAATGTCCCGGATTTTATTCTTCATCCGTTTCACGCTTTCTTTGGCAATCCGTAACTTCGGTTCCCGGTGGAAAGTGAAGCTGAATCCAAGGAACTTTCTCTTCCATGGCCGGTCAACGGCGGATTTCGTCCGATTCACCTTCAGCCAGAGTTTCCCCTCAATAAATGAGGTAAGGGAGTTCATGACTCGATGGCCTGCTTTCTGTGTGTTCACATAAATGTTGCAGTCATCGGCGTATCGGACAACGAATGTCCCCTTTTCTCCAGTTCATCCAGGACAATGTTGGAAAGAAGCGGACTTAAAGGCCCGCCCTGAGGCGTTCCTTCCTCGTTCATGGTTACAATACCATTTATCATGACTCCCGACTTCAGATATTTCCGGATTAGCTTCAGAAGCCTTTTGTCTTCAATTCGCTTCGCAAGGGTTCCCATGAGCCTGTCATGGTTGACCCTGTCAAAGAATTTCTCCAAGTCCATATCCACCACCCAGCGCTTGCCCTCCTGTATGTATCCTTTCGCTTTCCTGACCGCGTCATGGGCGCTCCGGTTTGGTCGGAACCCGTAACTGTGGTCAGAGAAGGTCGGGTCATACATTTGAGATAACACCTGGGCGATGACCTGCTGAATGAAACGGTCCGTCACGGTGGGGATACCCAGTAATCGCACGCCGCCGTCAGGTTTCGGGATTTCGACCCTGCGGACAGGCTGCGGTTCATAGGTTCCCCCGAAAAGTTCCGCTTTCAGGGAGTCCCAGTTTTCCATGAGATGACTTCGTAGATTTTGTACGGGCATACCGTCCACACCATGACTCCCTTTATTTCTCTTCACGCGTTTGAGCACGGCGAGCAGGTTTCCCCGCGACAGGATTCGTTCCATCAACATTCGTTACACCTCTTTGCGTGAACAGGTTTTCCTTCTTATGCCAGTCACTGCTCCACCATTCTGAAGTCCGCCATGGGATTCACCATTTCATCCTTCAGGCATGCCTTTCGGTTATCTGTGGTCCCCGCTGATGGCTGAATGCCAAGGTTCTGTTCTCTCTTAATTGTTCAGCCCTTTCCACCCGTCTTAAGCCGGATGGTACTATGGCGTCTGCTGACTTCTGGCTGTTCAGCTGTCCATCACTGGACAGGTTACCAAGGATACTTGGCGTACCAACCAGACCTCCCCAAGTAAGAACGCAGTCTTTCCCTCCATCTATCCGCTCCATTTACTTGGTATGTCCTTCGGCAGAAAGGGCTTTGTCTTGTTTAGCAGACTCACCCAACCATACCTAGCCTTTTATGGAGTTCGTGTTCCTCGAACCAGAGGTTTGCCGCCCGCTTCCTTCAGAATTCGCGTCGCCGCGGACACCCTTGCGTTAGCCCAAGTTTCGGCAGTTTTTGAGAAAAACACCCCAAAAACTGCCTTTTGACGTTCCAAAACATTGATTTATCA
>NZ_JAROCA010000097.1 GCF_030732005.1 Tigheibacillus jepli
TGTAAGCCTCCCTGACACATTAAGTAGTATAATATATTTCACTCTTAGTGTCCAAGTTCATTTAGGGGCTTATGAGACCCATTCCTTATCTTATTCAAGATTTATTAATTAAGCTACAAGAAGATGACACCCGTAAGGGGATAGGAGCGAATAATAGAGCTGTAAAAGGTGAATGGGAAGGTAAATTAACACGTTTTATTAGTAGGTTGGAAGCGAAGGTGTCTGATAGAAGGTATGGTTTTCTGTTTCAGCCACCCGAACGAGTATTAGAATATGATTGGCTTGGTCAATTATTGCAGCAGCTATTAGGCTATAATAGTAAACGCAAGGGAATAAAGATTATTGACTTTTCAGAAGTACCGCCTGATGTATTGCCTGTTGTAACCGGAACTTTGGCCAGAATACTTTATGAAATACAATTTTGGATGGATTCTAAACATAGAACTCCTTTTACAATCTTGTGTGATGAAGCCCACCTGTATTTACCTGTAAAAGAGGAAGCAAATTCTATAGAAAGACAGGCACTAGAAAATTTTGAAAGAATTTCAAAAGAGGGTCGAAAATACGGCGTCTCGTTACTGGTTGTAAGCCAGCGTCCTTCAGATGTGAGTAAAACAATTCTTAGCCAGTGTAATAATTTTATTGTATTACGTTTAACTAACGATAGGGATCAAGGTGTGGTTAAAAGGTTAATGCCGGATTCCATGAAGGGTATAACAGATTGTTTGCCTTTACTTGATATAGGAGAAGCATTAATATTAGGTGATTCAATCCTCTTACCAAATAGAATAAAATTAGACATTCCTAAAATTAAACCGGATAGTATGACCAAGGATTTCTGGAAAGAATGGTCGAAAGTAAAACCAAAAAACTCATCTATCTATCAGGCTGTTGAAAACTTACGATCACAATCAAGGAAAGAAAAATCAGATGTGTAATCACACTATTTCATTGAATACTCTTTCTTTCATGTCTACATAAATGAGGAGAAAAAATAAACGTAGTAATCAAAAAGCAAAGGGAAAGTAAAATATATTTCTTCATTTAATTATTTCTTGGAAATGTTCTTCTATAGTTCAATCAGGAACAATTGATGAAGAACAAGTGTGGCGCAATGAGATACTATGTGAATTTCACCAACGAACTTTTCACGAACATTTACCGAACAAATGACGAACAAAATTTAATAAAAACGGTGTTAAATTATTAGTATCAGGAAGTTTGATACTTCCGATTAACTCTTTTCTTTTACGAGAAAAGGGTTTTTATTTTGCTCTATTTTAGGAGGTGAAGTGAATTGTCTAATCATACACAAAAGGAAAATCAATATGTCGAAACATTAAAAGGAAAAGAGAAACATTCACTTGATGCGCAAAAAAAAGCTTCCCGATCAAAAAAGAAGAAACCAGCAAAACCAGCTGGCTTTAAAGAATTTGAAGCATTGGCAAAGGAAATTGTAGAAGCAAATGGTGGATCTTATTATGAATGGCTTCATATGCAACATCAGGAAATCATCTTGAATTTTAATGTTCATAATCAAAAACAAATTACTGAGGTAGCAAAACAATCCTAAAGACAGCTACTAGAAGGGAAAGGAGTTGAAAATTTATGCAAGATGCAATTCAAACAATCACAAATATTACAGATGGAATTAAACCAGTTGCACCGGTTTTAGCTGGGCTAGTGCTTGTTGTCATTGGTCTACTTTGGACTTTTGCAAAAGATCCTCAAAAGAAAGAGATGTACACTGGATGGATGGTAAACGTTGCCATTGGTTTTGGTATTGTTTATTTAGCAGCGAGCCTTGTTAGTTGGCTGGGAGGTCGTGTTGTTGGGTTTTAATTATAAATTATCTTTTTACATTTACTAGGGAGGTGAAGAAATGGCGAAGGAGCATAAGTACTTTGTTAGTTACATTTATTCGGAAGGGTGGGGAAACATTGATGTTACCTTAACCGAACCTATTCAAAATATTGATGACATTCGATCTATGGAACAAGCGATTGCTGAAAATCAAGAGTTGGATGAAACGGTATGTGTGCAAAATTTCATAGCATTATAAGGATATGATTTATAGGCTTCTCTTTATAATGGGGAAGCCTTCTTTAATCTATAAATTGGAGGAAATGTAATGGTAAACAAAGAACTTGCAAACAATTACGCCGAGTTATTGACTGCAAAAGAAAAGGCAGCATTGCATCCTGATAATCAAGGGTTCGCATGGAAATATAATCAATTAAATACGCTTTATCAAGATGCGGTTTTAAAAGCTAAATTACCAAAGGAAGAATTAGTTGAAATTGAAAAACAAGGGGAATTCTTGCATGAACAATATGAAAAGGAACAAGAAGAAGCAAATCTATATAAAGAAGTGTATAAAAAGAATGTGCTAAATAAATTGGAAGGTACGAAAGAAGAAAAGGAGTATAAAGAAGCCTATAAACATAATGTACTGGCGTTTCTTGACAAAGATCCGGATGAAAAGCAAGAAACCAGGATGGGGAAAGAAAAAAAAGAACAAAAAATGACTGAATTTGAATCAAAATATGGTTATGAAAAAGTGTATGCTTTAAAAAAAGAAGTATTGGATGAAATTCGTGAAATGGATTTAACTCCTTTACAACGTGAAAGATTGAAAGAAGTAGAGCGAGACCTAGAGCATGAAAAACAAATTAAGCTTGTGAAGAGTAAGAAAAAGGATACAGTTGAAATGGAGATATGAGGTGTAATAAGTGAAAATAAAAGGAAAACTTCAAAACGCTTCAAATATAACAACGAATAATGCTGATACCTCATATTCAGCATTTGAAAATCGTTTCCGTAAAGTAATGTATGATCCATCGAAAAGAAGTGTTCCATTAGAGTTAAACGATGAACAGTTAAAGGCACTTTACAAAGGAATCACACCAGTTATTGAAACAAGCATCTTTGCGGAAATGGAACATGTGATGACTGCAATACGAACTAGCTTTGATGTAGTGATTGACAAAGAATGTGAAAATACGCATTTAAAGTCATATATGAGCAATGAGAAAAACTTTAAAAGATTCATTACCCATGTAATAATCAATTATCAATCATTGCAAGAACAACGTATTAACATATTGATGGTACACAATAGAGCGTATCAAAAGCTAGAAGATAGTTTGTTTGGGGAAACTTTTGTTAGAGAAAATGGATTTCAAAAAGCATACAAGCTGCATAATGAATTAATCCATGCATTTCACAATTGTTACCATGATTTATTGTTTGAAGGCACGATAATAGATACTGATGAAATAGTAGAAGAGAAAGTCATTGAGCCGATTGTCCAGAGATATGACGTGAGAATACATGAAATGCTAGAGGGTGGTGAAAATAGATAAACAGAGCTTGTACAAAAGGTTAGTTTATCAAAATATCGAAGATGTACTAGACGAGTTGAATGCAGAAGATAAAGGACGTTATTATATCTGTAATTGTCCAGAATGCAACGAGCATGAAGCATTCATCTACAAGAACAACACAAACTTTATTCAATGTAACCGTGAGAATCACTGTGGAGAACGAATGCTATTACAATTCCATGAGAAAAAGAGCTTACATTCCGAAAGAGAAAAGATACAACAAACTTTCCCTAGCCTGTCAGATGACCAAAAAGAAGCATTAACCTGGTCGATGAGGCTTTTTTCTTTTGCAAAAACAGGCTTAAAAAGTGAAGCATTAGATAATGGCTACCGTGGATTATCAAAAGGAAATATAAGAAAGCACATTGTCGATTTACAAAACAGAGAGGTGATACAATATTTTTTTAGAAAAACAAGTAGTCTATTGGGAAAAGATTACTCTAAGAATAACTGGATGTGTAAAAGAAATTTGATTTTTCCTCTTTACGATAAAAATAATATTTTAGATCGAGTGCTGTTACGTTCAAGTATAGATCCAACACTGGAACCTAAAGAAATACAGTTAATCATGAATCCTTCCAAAGACACGAAGGATTTTTTTATGGAGATTCCAGAGGAAACAAAAACGGTTGTATTTAGCGAATCACTGTTGGATGCTCTTTCTTTTCGTGAAGTAGATGCACATTGTGGTTTTATTGCATTAACAGGAGCATCCAAAACACGGCAAGTGCAAGCATATATCTGCGAAAACAACGATGTATTCACAAATAAACATATTCTGGTGGCAATGGATGATGATAAAGCCGGTTGGAAGGCAACAAAAAAACTAGTGAATACGTTGAGAACAGAAGGACTAGGCGAAAATGTCTCCTTGTTCCGTTACAGTGATGGTTATAAAGATGCAAATGAATTTTTGCAAGGCAACAGGGCGCGGTTTACAAAAAGATATTTACAAGATACCAATCAATTGCAGCAGACAAAACGGATACAAAATGAAATGCCATTTTCATAAAACATTCCATTTTGTGAACGGCGAAGAGAGGGAGAAAACTGATTATGCATTCCAACGATAAAAGGTCAGTGACAGAACGTTTAAGTGATTGGAAAGCCATAAGTTTTTTTACAGTATGTATCGCTTTTGTAGGATTTTTTGTTGCCAATTTCCTGCTACATTTTTTGCAACAAGTATTACATTTGGTGGAAGGATTTGCAACGAACCCTGAAAAGGTAAACTTCCAAACGTTCTCTGTTGATTGGCATTATTTCTTTATTTTCCAAATGGAATGGATAGAGTTTTATGTGGGATTTTATATATTGATAGGGATTAGTGTATCGAAATTGCTATACAATGTGAAAATGAACTATCAATCAATTAACAAAGGACAACATGGAACCAACGAATTTGAAAAAGTGAGGAACTTAAAAAGGCAATATTTGGGTATCCCATCCAGAACAGAAGAATATGAGGGGAAAGGCGGTACAATTATAGCTGGGCTACATGAAGGTAATAACTATCAATTATTGATTGATGATGCACCTGTCCATACGATGGTGATTGGTATTACACGGAGCGGTAAAGGTGAAACTTTTGTTGTACCAATGATTGATGTGCAGAGTAGAGCAAGTGAAAAACCCTCTATGGTTATCAATGATCCAAAAGGTGGTGCGACACGTTCCTAAGTGAAAAGCTTGGGCACTTGTCGAACATTTATGTTTGATTTGTGAACTATCATTTCAAGAAGTCAAATGAAGGAGTAACGTCCGGAAGGGCTTCCCTTAATCCTCCGACATGCGGGGCGTTAAACAAGTAACAAACCGTATGAAGCTCGGCGAAGTCGGCTGAATGATACCGTAATGGAAATTGAAACCTCCTACGAAAGCTGTCTAGAGGTAGATGGTGTATCTGATAGGCCGGAGGTCTACAAAACACTTATGGTTAGGATTCGCAATAAACTAGAGGCGATTGCTAGTAAGCGTAGACGAATCCCTGATGGTACGGGTCTATATCGGGAGGGAGTCGAAAGGCTCTCTGACACATATAGTGTCGCTACTATGGATGAGTAAAACTCTCCTTTATGAAAGTCCATATATCGTTACAGGCGATATCTAGGTAGCAGGCTCATAGGGGAAACCTAAAAGTGTATGTATAGATAGAAATGATGGAACGTGGGAATCTGATGACATGGAGGGCTTGTTCCCTATGAAATGGTACGAGGGAAAATTATAGTGAGATTAGCTATTAATATAACCTTGTTTTATATCAGTGAAAGTGGTGGCACAGTACCTATGAAGCGTGTAATGAACGTGGAGGGATAGCCACTAGTCGTTTAAAAATTGAATGTTACTAATCGGTTTACGTGGTTTCGAGTAAGACTAAGAGATGCAATCCTCATAAAGAAGGAGGTTGCAGCCCATGTTAAAGAAAACCAAACTTAGACATAGCGAATACTATGATATTCAAAAATTATTTGATAAGTTATACGCTAGCAGTCTAAACAGTAACAACTTTTATAAATTAATGGATTTAATAAGTTCTAATGATAATATTCGATTAGCTTATCGAAATATCAAAACAAATAAGGGTAGCAAAACCGCAGGTGTTGATGGTTTAACCATTAAGGATATTCAGAAATTAAATGACCTAAAGGTCATAAGTGAAGTACAGAAACGTTTGAGGAATTATCAGCCAAATGCAGTGAAAAGAGTGTATATTCCCAAAGAAGGAACGGATAAGAAAAGACCATTTCATCCACACAGCTATGGGTTTCGTCCTAACCGTAGTACACACCATGCATTTAGTCGTGTGGTCACCCTAATCAATATTGGAAAGAAGCATTATTGTGTTGATATTGATATTAAAGGGTTCTTCGATAATGTTAATCATGGGAAATTGTTGAAGCAATTATGGACAATAGGAATACGGGATAAATCATTGCTTTGTGTTATATCTAAATTGCTAAAGGCAGAAATTTTAGGTGAAGGCGTACCAACTAAAGGAACTCCACAAGGTGGTATATTATCACCGTTGCTATCCAATATTGTTCTTAATGAATTGGATTGGTGGGTTAGTAACCAGTGGGAAACGTATCAACCTAACAATAGGAGTAAGAATGGCTTTTATCAATATGCTAGAAAATACACAAAGTTAAAGGACGGGCATATCGTTAGATATGCGGATGATTTTAAAATTATGTGTCGCACTTATAAAGATGCTAAACGTTTCTACCATGCAACGGTTGATTTTCTTAAAACAAGATTGGGATTGGAAGTAAGTCCTGAAAAATCTAAAGTCGTTAATTTAAAGAAAAACTCTTCCACCTTTTAAGCTTCAAGATATGGTATGTCAACACTAAACTGAACAATTTTTTTAAGGAACATATACCCTTTTATAGTGCTGAGGTTTTATCACTCGG
>NZ_JAROCA010000098.1 GCF_030732005.1 Tigheibacillus jepli
TACCCAAAAACCGATATATTGCCCAAAACGTCTTACATCTTTTTTTGATTAACTACTTGACTTTTACCGCAGTCTATATTCGGCTAGCATCCGGATAAATCGTTTCAATGCCCGCACACTGCAAAAGCCTAGTCCGGACAAGCTGTTTCAGTGTCCGTTGCGTCACTTGGTACCAGGTGAACTACCGAACGAAAGAAATATCACGGCATTCGGTCGCTCATAAGCTCGATGAACTACTGAACGAGAAAAAAATCATGTCATTCGGTCGCTCATAAGCTCGATGAACTACTGAACGAAGAAAAAGTCGCGTCGTTCGGTAGCTTATAACATGAATAGCAGACCGAATGGATTGATAATCACACTAATCAATTTACCGATTAGGGCGTTCCTTTAACAAAAAATAAAAAAAGCATCATACCACGCTTTGGCATCACGCTTTCTTTTTTCTGTGCCGAACCCATATAAAGAAAATGAAACATATCGCACCCAACCCAAGCAGGAAATAAACTGCAGTAGCGTACATTTCCACGTAAACAACTATTTTGGTCCATGACCTGCCTAATGCTGCGCCAATGAAAACTAGCAAGCTGTTCCACAGCAGCGTACCGATTAGCGTCAGGGATACAAATAATGTAAAATTCATCTTCGTCATGCCGGCCGGGACGGAAATTACGCTGCGTACCAATGGTATCATCCTGCAAAACAACACGGTCCAATAACCGTATCTTAAAAACCAGGTAGTGCCCCGCTCCAGATCCTCTTTTTTAAATGGCAGCCATTTTCCACCATCCTCCAGCACCTGTCCAAGTCGCTCAACTGTCAGGAACCTTCCAATGCAGTATAAGATAATGGCGCCAAGTAACGAGCCTGTTGTAGAAGTGACAATTACACCGGACAAACTTAAGGATGTATAGCTTGTCATAAAGCCACCAAAAGGTAAAATAACTTCGGAGGGAATAGGCGGAAAAAGATTCTCAAGGGCCATCATAAATAGAATACCCAAATAACCAAACTGCTCCATTATTTCCATAATCCAGGTTTGCAACACAAATCACCATCACTCAATATATTCTAAAGGCATGTCCCTTTTCTAAAATATAGTAATGTTTTTCATATTTATGACTGGGAGTGATGGAATAACTATTGAAAATCCATCGAATTAATGGCTGCCAGCTTGGAAAAACACCGGAGCATCGTCAACATGCTTCAATAATAGATCTACCTCCATTCCCGCTTTGACCCAAACATCACCCTGTTTGCCCTGCCTGTACCAGGTAATATAATTTCCGATAACCTGTGGCCTGTTATCGAATTGTCCATCTTTTGGAAAAGAAATCTGTCTTTGTTCTTTTGATTTGATATCAATCACATATAAACTGGTGTGCATGGTTGGAACGGGGCCTTCTTTCCATTTCTTGTTCTCTTTAGCCCTTGCAACAATCACTTGATTTTTGGATAGCCATTCCAGATCGAGGTCGACATATCCATTCGGCGTATATTCCTTTTGCCGTGTTGCAATTGGTATGTCGGCTATGGTCATATTTTTATTTTCAACATAAAATCTTCCCTCACCGGAAATATAGGCAAGTTTTTCTTCATACGGAGACCATTTCATCCAATTTGGGTTGTTTAGCATCTTCCCCAAGAACATTTTCAAAGCCTTTTGGCTGCCCATTTTTTGTATGCGTAACATTCAGTACACCAAAATTAAAAGCAATTTGGTTTTTGGTTGGCGACCATTGAAAACTGTATGTTCCCGGCGTTTCATATGGACGGTAGCTTTTCTCTTGCTTCGTGTCATAGACATATAACAGCGTTTTTTCTTCTTGCTCGTCACCGTTCAAATATGCAATGAACCTGCCGTCATGTGACCACTTAGGAGTTCTCACATTCATACTAGTAGTCAGTTGGCGTTCTTTTCCTTCATCCAGCATCCATAGCTGGTTATCGCGTATGAAGGCTGCTTTGAGTGGTGCTTTGGCAGAACAATTGGTGAGAAAACGAAAAAGGCTAATATACCAAAAATAGTGATTCGTTTCACGGAACATCCCTCCTTGGGTATAGGATGTCCGAAAATAGAGATGATGATTTTTATTTGTCGAGTTGGGGAAGGTTGCTTTCATAAATATGGATTCACCAAGGATGAGAGAGCGCTTGTGAATTAGTATGGATTTCATCTATGTAAACCTACCGAATTTTCTTCCGAGTCTTTGCCACCTATCCGGTTAAGCATGCTCCTCCTCTGCATCATTCATATCATCAATCAATTTTTCCGCGGCACGTTTGTAAAAATTGCTGATATTTGCAAATGAAGCAATTAAAAGGAGCCTTTGAATATATGCCTTGTCCGCCTCATCGTGTTGTTCGGCTTGTTCTTGGGCTACTGTAATGTTTTTACGCATCCCGTCAGTCGTTTCTTGGACATCTCTTTTGCGAATATGCAAAAAGCTCTCGTAAAGTTGTTCCAAATTAAGTTCACCTGCAGAAACTTTTTTGTTCAATGGCTGCAATAAATCCTTGATGTCACCGATGGAAAGCGTTCCTTTCAAATGATAAATCAAGCTAATTAAAATGAGGTGTTCTTTTGTGTACCGTTTATTTTGAATCGGGAAAAATAACTTGCCTTTTGCATAGTTATTAATCATCGTTTTTGTCATGATTTTTTCATCCGGGTTTCTTTTGTTCCCGGCGAATTTCTTTTCAAACAATTGGATAACCTGATCCATATATAGGTCAATCTCAGGGATATCTTCCAATGATAAATAATTATTCAATTCCAGTTCCTGTAGCAGGTCTGTTTCGTTTTCCATCCGGCTTTTCTCCTCCATGTGTATCGTATATACCAATTATAGCCAAAAATATCTGCTTTTCAAGTGTTGACTACATGATATAATGCGTGTATCATTAAACATAGTAATCAAAACTACGTTAAGGAAATGGGGTAAAAAATTGAACGTTTATATTCGTGAACCTATCAATGGACTAACACATTTAATCGGTGCAATATTATCGTTTGTCGGTCTGCTGGCACTGGTGATCAAAGCAAGCACGGCAACGGAATCCGCACTGGCAATCGCCGCTGTCATCATGTTCGGCACCAGCATGATCCTATTGTACTCGGCATCCGCCACCTATCATATGGTAATGGCAAGGGATCGCGTCATATTTTTCTTTCGACGGGTCGATCACTCGATGATATTTGTCCTGATTGCCGGAACATACACACCACTTTGCCTGATCAGTCTTAATGGGGCGCTGGGATGGACATTATTCGGTATCGTCAATGGGCTGGCGTTGCTGGGTGTCATTTATAAATTGGTTTGGTTTCATGCACCAAGATGGTTGTCCACGTTATTGTATCTGGGTATGGGATGGATTGTTATTTTCGTCAGTCCCGTACTTGCTTCCAGAATTGGAGCGGATGGCATGACGATGCTAATTATAGGCGGGGCGTTTTACACAATTGGTGGTTTCATTTATTGGCTGAAACCTAAATTCCTGGAATTCAAGCATATGGGTTTTCACGAGATTTTCCACATTTTCATCATGTTTGGTACCCTGTTTCACTTTTTCTGCATATTTGGATATGTGATATGAGCTATATAAATGAACTTCACGGGTGTCAGGCTCCCAAATAAAGTGAAACTTCATTCAGTGGGGTTTCCCTTTCTCACCCACTGAATGTTAGTTGAACCAATCGGGCTTTTGACTTTCTGTTGACCCCCACTTTAATCATTTAATTCAAATGATTAAAGTGGGGGGGCTTACAGCCAGTTAATACTGCGATAAAAACGCGAATCTGTTTCTACTCAGATCCGCGTTTTTCTTATGTTAATATGCCTGCATATCGGACTGTACATAGTGATAAAGCAACTGCAATGTACAAGCCAATGAATCTTCATGTGTTCGTTCAAAAGCGTGCGAAGAATCAATTCCCGGTCCAATCAAGCCATGAATAATATCGTGGCCGGCCCTTATAGCTGCTGAAGCATCGGAACCATAGTACGGATAAATATCCAGCTTGTAGGCTATGTCATTTTTGGTTGCTAAATCGACAAGGTGGTTGCGCAGTCCATAATGATATGGTCCGCTAGCATCTTTCACGCAAATCGATACCGTATATTCATCCGTAGATTGGCCATCCCCCATTGCACCCATATCAACCGCCAGATATTCGACCGTTTCCGGTGTAATGTTGGAATTGCCGCCATAACCGATTTCTTCATTGTTGGAAATCAGGAAATGTGTTGTGTATGGCAAAATAACATTTTCCGTTTGGACTTGCTTGATCAGCTGCAGCAAAATCGCTACACTCGCCTTGTCATCCAAATGGCGCGATTTGATAAACCCATTGTCACAAATCTCCACGCGTGGATCCAATGAGACAAAATCACCAACTGCAATGCCGAGTGCATGCACTTCTTCTGCGTTCTCCACTTTAGCATCAATGCGCACTTCCATGTTTTCCTGATTTCTCTTAGCCTTTCCCGCATCTTTATACACATGTACGGAAGTTTGATGCATCAAGATCGTGCCTGTGAACGTTTTGCCGGAAGCCGTATGAATTTCACAGTACTCCCCTTCGATGGCATTATATTTGTATCCACCAATCAAATCGAGGCGCAGACGACCGTTGCTTTTCACCTCTTTTACCATCGCTCCAAGCGTATCCACATGGGCTGTCAGCATCCGATGTTGTGTATTATCTTTGCCCGGCAACGTTGCAATCAGACCCCCTTTGCGATTACGCTTTGTTTCCACATTATACTTGTGCAAATAATCCTCCACAAATGAAATGACCTTTTTTGTATAGCCTGATGGACTTGGAATAGATACCAATTGTTGAATCAATATTTTTGTTTCCGTTGTGTCGGGTTGAAAAGCCATATGTATATTCCCCTTTCTATTAAATTATGTACACTTTGAGTTTAGCGCTTGAAAAGAAAAGCGACAACTATTTGCGTCTTTTTTTGGAAATAAACTTGTGAAATATTCAGACGTAATGTATCATGAGAATATATATCAAAAAGATAGGTGGTACAATGACAGCAAGAAAGGATACAACGTATGCCATATTGGGACTGCTCACAACTGGTCATCAGACCGGATATGCCATCAAACAATTGATGGATCAGAGCCTGAACCATTTTTGGAAAATCAGCTACGGGCAAATTTATCCGATATTGAAGCAATTGGCAGCGAATGGTCTGGTCACTGTGGAAGAAACAACCGAAGCGGGCCGTGGCAAAAAAATATACCATATCACCGAAAAGGGCAAAGCCGCTCTACGTCATTGGCTAAGTGAGCCTGCTTGTGACTTGCCAACGGTAAAAAGTGATTTCCTCTTAAAGCTATTTTTTGGCAAACATGAAAGCATTTCTGCAACCATCACAAAAATCCGTCAACATGAAAAAGCATTACAAAAGCGTTACCAAACGTACAGGAGCATTGAAATATCCATACAAAACGACCATGCATCTGAAGATCAAATATACTGGCAGATGACCCTGGAATACGGGATTTATGAGACAAAGGCTGCAATTAAATGGTGCAAAGATATGCTTGAAAAACTGGAAGAATTCAAAAAGGAGGCGTGAAAAGTGGGGTAACAAAATCAACCATGGCGGTTATACAGCTAATCTCGATCAACACGTAACTGTTTTCATTATTGGCATGCGCATTAACAAATGGTGGGCTGTCCACAAATGGCTGCCCGTTTTCATGGCAATGCCGAAAATGATACGTGAGCTTTATACGCAAAAAGAATATGGTTTCCTGTCGATGCAATCCTATTTCGGCTTGCGCACAACTTTGATGGTGCAGTACTGGCGCTCCAACGAAGAATTGATTGCGTATGCAAGAGATACGACACACCTCAAGGCCTGGAAAGATTTCAACCGGAAGACCAGACACAACGATGCGGTTGGGATTTATCATGAAACGTACAATGTAGGACCCGGAAGTTATGAATGCGTCTACAGGAATATGCCGATATTTGGGCTTGCCAATGCCGTCGGTAATCAGAAAATCACACCGGATATGAATACAGCAAAGAAGCGGCTGCACTCTTGATGTTTCTAAGATCGATTGAAATTTGAAAAAAAGTCATATTCGTCGCGGATAAAATTAATCGGTAGTGGTATCATGGTTCTATAAACACGTAACACCCAAGAACAGGAGGAACCTTCAACATGCGCATAGCATGTATTTTGCTATTAACCTTACTCGCAGCCTGTTCCGGTAATGGCAAAGACAGTCAATCCGGCCATGCGGACCATAATCCAAGATCAGGTGATCTTTGGCAGACAACGGCTTCCAACGAAGAACTGCCGAAATTTCTGGATGAAAGTGATGACAATATGCAAACACTCTACCTAGCAGTTGCCCAGCACAAAAATTTGCTCGAACAAATCCCTTGTTATTGCGGATGCGGCAATTCCGCAGACCATAAAAATAATTATGACTGCTTCATTCACGAAAACAATGGCAAAAAGGTCACATGGGACGATCACGCAACAAGGTGCCAGGCATGCCTTGATATTGCTGCCGAATCAATCATCCAATACCAAGAAGGCACCTCTGTAAAAGATATACGCAAAACAATCGATGAAAAATATCAAGAAGGATATGCAGACCCGACGCCAACACCTGAAATATAATTAAAAAGACACCTCCTTAAGCAACTTGAACTGCGCCCTGTCAAGTAGACAGTGAAAAAACAAAAAGTCTATGCCACAGCCTGGTGCCGATATTCCAACGGTG
>NZ_JAROCA010000099.1 GCF_030732005.1 Tigheibacillus jepli
ACAACAATAACTGTAAAACAAGTGGCGATTTATCAGAAAGGTTAAAAACTTATTTACACAAAATTATTGACAGTGCCGCACGCGGGTCTGCGTAAAATGTTGTGTACTACAATCTTCGCAACAAGCACGCTGCCCAAGCGTTCCTCGCATCCTGTTAAAAACCGTATTCCGCTTCCTTTGCCCTGCGAATTTGCAGGAATGTTTCTGTCAGTACGACCGTGTCCTCCACCAGTCGTTCGATTCGTAAAAGGACATCATCGTTGATAATTTCTTTACGGTAAAAATCTTTCTCCTCAATAAATACATAGGTCTGGACAATTTGTGCCTTCATGTATGATAAGATTGGTTTTAATTGCTGTTCGGCAATTAGGAAATGTTTCGGGGAGCCGGCAGTAACTACCATGCTGACAACCTTGTCCCTCAATGCATTGGAAGGAAGTAAATCAAATATATTTTTTAATATCGCCGGTATAGAGGCCTGGAAAATCGGCGTTCCAATGATAATGGCATCCGCCTCCATGATTGTTTGCGCGACAAATTTCGTATCACCTGTATATTCCAGATAGTTGCGCCCGTCACTGAACTGCATGTCATAATCTGCCAAATCAAGGACAACCATCTCTGTATCCGGGTATTTTTCAGCAAGAATTTTCATCGTATAATTCATTGCTACTTTTGTTTTGCTACCGACATTGGAGCCGGATAGCCCAACAATCTTCATAACTTTCACATCCTACTTTTTTGTTATAAGAAGTATAAAATTGAGGTTGTGTTAATGTCACTCTCAGCGACAGCCATGTCCGGCGCTAGCGCCCAGCAACTAGCAGATGTTTTGATGGGGCGAGTAATCGCAGTCCCAGGACGTCGCGCTTTTTAGCCTGTAAGGGCGCTAGCACCTTTGTCCTGCTGTATATTTTTTGATCGCAGGTAAAATTTCTGTCCCGATAATGTCGATATTTCTTTTTAAGTTGTCAAATGGTACGCCGCCAAAATCGATTTGTGCAATATAGCGCTGGTGACCGAACATTTCATGCTGATAAAGGATTTTTTCAATAATTGCCTGCGGGCTTCCTATGTTCATAATATTATGCGGATCGGCCCCCTGTGCAAAAAGCTGCTTTGAAAAACCTTGCCCGTTTGTCAACTTCATTCCTTCATTGATGAAGGGGAATGTTTCCTGGAGTGCCTGCTGGGATGTCTTCGCTACGTAGAAGAATCCCGCTGTTGCGACAGGCAAATCTGCCGGGTCAAACCCACGGCGCCGCGCAGCTTCACGATAAGCATCAATCGTTCGTTTGAAAATAGATGCAGGTCCTCCCAAATGTGCCATGAACATTGGAACCCCTGCGTATCCTGCTTTAACCGCACTTGCCGGAGAGCCGCCTACAGCACGCCAAATTGGTATTGAACCGTTTTGCGGACGCGGAAGTACCCTGGCATTTTTCAACGGAGCGCGAAATTCTCCGGTCCAATTGACAATTTCTTGCTCGTTTATTTGCAACAGCAAATCAAATTTTTCCTCAAATAATTCTTCATAATCACGTATATTATAACCCAATAAATCAAACAACCCTACGCGAGATGCTCGCCCGGCAATAATTTCTGCTCGCCCTTTTGAAATTAAATCAAGCGTGGCAAAATTTTCGTAGACGCGAACCGGGTCGGATGTGCTAATAATGGTAGATGAGCTTGCGATTTTCATTTTAGAGGTGGCTTGAGCGATAGCTGCCAATACAACAGCATGTGCCTGTGTTGCAAAAAATTCCTGATGGCTTTCCCCGACACTAAAAAAATCAATTCCGGCTTGTTCAGCTAGTTTTGCATATTCAATAATTTCATGTATGCGCTGTTCTGCGGAAATTCTCTCCCCGGTTAGCGGATTCGGCAAATGATCCCCCAGTGTATAAATGCCGAATTCCAATCCTTTGCTTGGATCAATCCGATATTTTTCCATTGTAGACATTGTGCGGCAACCTTTCTTTCTGCAAAGTTTCATATATTTCAATCATGTACGGTGCATTTAATTGTCTTTTCATTTACATGTTATAAGTTTATTATAGTAGATAACCATCTGAAATATAAGTACACACTTTTAAGTGCTATAGTATACAAAAATATACTATTGGAGGAATGATGATGAATATCGAACCCAATTTGTGCCGTGTAGAAGATGCCTTAGGTATATTGGTTGGGAAATGGAAACCCATTATACTGCTAAACTTATTAAAAGACGGCACGCAACGATTTAGCGAACTGAAACGCAATGTACCAGGCATTACACAAAAAATGCTAACGAAACAATTGCGAGAATTGGAAGCAGAAGATATTGTTCAGCGGGTGGTATATCCGCAAGTACCGCCGAAAGTGGAATATTCCATTACGGAATACGGACGCAGCCTGGAGCCGATTTTACATGCGATGCATGAATGGGGGATGAAACATACCTTGCATAAGCAGCAAAAACTGAAAAAGGAACGCAAACAAAAAACGAAATCCGAAAGTGGAAAGCGTGAGAATTACACCAAAAGTTACGGATAAAACTGGACCGGTTATTCCAAAAAATTGGGTTATCACTGTGACCCCCCAGAAGAAATCCAAACGCACACAAAGAAATGAATACAATTAGCCTCATCTGCCAGCTTGCGGCCGATGAGGCTTGATTATACCTGAAATTTTTTCGATTCCTTGGAGCACCGCAGCATATCGCTCAAGGGAGAAATACCGGTCACACTAAACTTACTCCGATTCCTGGATCTCCTTCAGCAATGCATAAATATCCGGCGCAGCCTTATCAATCCTTGCCGGGCGCCATTTCCGATTCACCCACATATGCAGGGTGGAACCACTCGTAAGCAATTCACCATACGGTTCAGTGACGCTACTTGCAGTTGACATGCTCATTTCCTCTCCAATTTTGCGAACCTCATACAGAAATCGAATGCGCACAGCAGAGATATCCGTTACTTTTGTAAAAATAACAAGACGGTCATCGTAGCGGGCAGGTTTGTGGTATTTGGCGTTCATCTCCACCACCGGCAGCAACAGTCCCAAATCTTCCATCTTACTGTAGGCCATGCCAGTCTCACGCATCCATTCCGTCCGCCCGACTTCAAACCAGGCAACATAGTTTGCATGATGTGCAACGCCCATTTGATCTGTATCCTTATAATGAACGCGTCGTATTTCTTGATGCCAAAGTTGTGCCATTTTCGTCCCCCCAATTACATGCAGCATCATCCGTTTTTGCTTGTAGGTAAAGAAATTATAAAGTTTTTCTGTATTCATGTCATTTGCTATGACAGCCACGTCCGGCTCCAGCGCCCAGCAACTAGCAAATGGTTTTCGGTGGGGCGAGTAATCGCAGCCCCAAACTTCACACTCCTCCACTACGATAAGTCAACATCGGTTTGCTTTCAGCTCACCGTGTTTCCTTTATCTCATTGCGGAGTGCTCCAGTTTGTACGTTGCTAAACGGGCGCTTGCGCCTTTGTTCAGACAAGTTTTTCCTTAGCGATATCTTGCAATCGGAATTTCTGAACTTTACCGGTACTTGTCAATGGCCATTCCTCCGGTGTGATAAACTAGACGTGGCGCGGGATTTTAAATCGCGCAATGCGGGATGCGCACCAGCTGGTAATCTCGCGTCTTGTGCAGGATTGGCCCTCTTTGAGTTCTATGAAAGCAGCACCTGCTTCTGTTGTCACACGATCAGGTACACCGACGATAAATACTTGATTCACAGCCGGATGCTTAGAAATCACCTCTTCCACCTCGCGTGGCGCAACAAGTTCGCCGGAAACTTTGTACAGATCTTTGCTTCTGCCAAGCATTTCGATATAGCCATTTTCATCGATACGGCCAACATCCCCCGTACGGAGCCAGACATCCTTATCGATTGTTTTTGCTGTTTCTTCCGGCTTTTTATAATAGCCGCGCGTGACGGTGTTGCCCCGGACCGCAAGCTCGCCAATCGCTCCTGCTGGCAAATCTGCTCCTGTGTCACGGTCAATCGTTTTATATTGTACTGTACTGCCGTTAAATTCCGGGAGTCCACAAACGCCCCCTAATTTTGGACGACCCACCCTCGTTGTAATTCGTTCAATCGGATCGCCAAGTTCAGTTGTAACACCGGATGAAGAAACCTCCGTTTGTCCATAGCCGGTCAAAATTTCTGTCAGACCAAGGACTTCCACTGCTTTTTTCCAAACTGGTCCAGGAGCAGGTGCCGCACCACACCACATGGCAAACAAGTGAGACAAATCAAATTCCCCTGCTCGCGGATGATTGAGCAATGGCACGAGCATTGACGGGACACAAAGGAAATCATTCACCTTGTATTTTTCCATCATTTCGAGGGCAGATAGTGGGGAAAATCTGTTAGGTGCGATTAACGAACCCCCAACAAATGACATGGCTAGTATCCCTTCGATAATGTTGAAGCAATGATAAAATGGCAGCGGTGCATACGTGATGCGGCCATCTTCAATCGCTCTGCTAAGGCATGTGCTATACGCACAGCGCAGCAACATATCATGCGTCAGCATCACCCCTTTGGATTTTCCGGTGGAGCCCGAAGTGTAAATGAATGCACCGACTTCATCCGGGTAATTTGACGCTTGCCATCTTTCCAGTAGCGTATCATCCGATATAGATGCCGCCCCACCGCAAAATGCCCGCCAGGAATGAAAACGATTGTCAAGCTCGCTTTTGCCATTTTCGAGGCAGATGATATGCTCCAATTGGCTGTTGGCTTGAAAATCAGCATCATCCAAAAGGCTTGCGATGGTTCCGGCAGGATGGTTGCCTTTAATAGTTTGCTGCATTACTAAAAAGCGGCTGTCCGATTGGGATAAAATATAGCCGAGCTCATCTTTGTTCAACATCGTATTGACAGGGATAAATACAGCCCCGGTGAGTGAAGCAGCAATCATAAGTGCCGGGTAGGCTGTGTTATTTTCCATTAATATCGCAATGTGGTCGCGCCGCTTGATGCCAAGCTTCAAGAAGCCCTTCGCATATTGCCATGCTTTTTCCCAAATTTCCTTATATGTAGCTGTGTCATCTATTGTGCCAATAAATTCCCGGTTGGCGTATTTTTCACAGGTATTGGAAAAATGGGTTGCAAGTGTATGACGTGGCCAAGTGGGAAATTGTTTTTCCAATGCAGCTCGTCTAGCAGCCGGACTAGGTAATTGCGCAATGGTTGCAGATTGCTTGGCTTTGATCGACATGTCGCATCCTCCTTGTGATATCAAATTTTATGGCTTGATGGACCTCCCAAAAACTTTCTATTGGTGCAAAAGAAGTGCAACCTGACTATAACAAGCAGGTTTTTGATTGGGTAGCCCCATGATGTTGCTGGCGAGGCATCCGCGTCTATTTTAAAAATAGCACGTGAATGGACCAAAGTCTATTACAGGACTTTAGCGAAACAAGCTCCTGCCATTCTTGCATTGACTCGATAAAAACCGGGGAGATCATTTTATGGGCACAATCGTGCACCTGCATGATAGACTGGAAGAAACAATGCGATAAGGGGAGGAAACGAGATGGAAAATCTGCAAGGAAAAACGGCAATCGTAACGGGTGCAAGCAGCGGCATTGGTGTGGCAATCGCTGGAAAACTGGCAACAGAAGGCGTAAATGTCGTGCTGGCAGCAAGAAGTGAAGAAAAACTACAAGCAATTGCAAGCGTATTAAATGAAAAAGGACAGGGCAAGGCGCTCGCGGTGCCAACAGATGTGGCGAACCGGGCAGATGTTGAAAAGCTTGTTCAACAGGCAATACAAAGCTTTGGCAACGTGGATGTTTTGGTGAATTGCGCCGGACAGATGCTAACAGGAGCTGTTCGCGCAGGAGAGGTTGAAGAGTGGGAGCAAATGATTGATGTCAATGTAAAAGGCGTGCTGTATGGCATTCATGCCGTGCTGCCGGCAATGCTCGAGAAAGCTTGCGGCCATATTATCAACATCGCATCGGTTTCCGGTTTCGAGGTAACAAAAACAAGCACCGTGTACAGTGCGACGAAATTCGCGGTGCGAGCAATTTCGAGCGGATTGGAAAAGGAATTGGCCAGAACCGGCGTGCGTGTAACCAATATTTCCCCGGGAATGGTTGATACACCGCTATCCGGTGGTGGCAGCACATGGAGCAACGGCCGGAAAAAACTGGAGGCTGCAGATATCGCAAATGCAGTTGTCTACGCACTTACCCAGCCGGATTATGTGAATGTCAATGAAATTACGGTCCGGCCGGTTTAATAGAACATAGTTGCTGGAGTTGAACATGGCTGTCATAGGACATTAACTCAGCCCAATTTTATACTCACTTTATTTAAAAAAGAAAAGCACAGCTTTTAGAAGCGTAGCTGTGCTTTTTTCGGAATGGAGAAAGAAACGCCGGAAAGGTATCCGAAACGCTACCATCTCTACAAAAGGGATTGTATCTAATGTACTGGTTAGGTCATCATTCGCTTGTATGGGGTGCGTGCATCCAATGTATTGGTATAGGTCATAAGGAATAGAATGCATTATTTTCCATCAAATAAATAAGGTTCAGTAACAACTTACGGGGAACATAATTCGACAACTTTGATTTAAAAAAAGGAAAATCCAAACCATCCGTCG
>NZ_JAROCA010000009.1 GCF_030732005.1 Tigheibacillus jepli
CAAAGAGCAATAGATCATTGATATCCCAAGGGTTAATCCCTTGTTTATCAACTATATTTATTTTAGTACGAGGAGGATTACAAATGAACGAAATGGAACCCATTTATGGGACAGAAAATGAATATAATGAATACGTGCCAATGACAGAAGAAAGAGTGTTTCAGAACCTGCCCCACCCGTTTTCAGATATGATGAATCAGATTCCGGGTATGGCCAATCAACAGTTTGGACCGCCTTCCACAACACCTGGCCAGATGTATGGGCCAGGCGGGCAACATCAGGGCCCCTTCAACTGGGGACTGCCTTATGGTGGCGAAGGACCTGGACAGGGTAGTGGGGGAGGATTCCCCGGGATGCCTCATGGTGGTGGAGGCCATGGGCAGGCTGGCGGAGGCTGGTTTCCTGGACCGCCTCATAATGGTGGAGACCATGGACAACATGGCGGCGGATTCCCCGGGGATCCAACACACCAAGGGCCATCCCACGGAGGACCGCCAAACTCACCACCGCCTTCCTTTGAACCGCAACAGCCGCCAATGCAAACATTTGCAGTTGATTCGGGAGCAATCCGCATGTGCCGCTTCCGGTTCACCTATATTTGGCTGCACCGTGAATCATTCTGGTTTTATCCAACCTTTGTCGGAAGGAACTCCATCGCAGGTTTCAGGTGGCACCGCAATAGGTGGGTCTACTTCGGTATCGACCTGAATCGCATTGTTTCTTTCCAATGTTTTTAGGAATGAGCCAAGACAATCATTAAGTTGTAGATAGAAAGACTTGCTTTGGATGAAGGTTAAATTGCCCAGCCATTACATCGGCTTTTATTGTGTAATGGCTTTCTATACCTATCAAAAAGTCCGCTAAAAATGGTACTTCGATGATAGGGGCTTGGGTGCCTGCGATTATTCGGTACATGAAAAGATGCAAAAATACCACAGTAACGCGCACTGTGGTAGACTCAAACCTTCTTTTCTTTCAAAAAATGTCCACGTCCGGCACGCGATTATTCGTATCGCCGAAAACCATTGTGGACAATGGAAATCATCACATCCTATGGAAGCCCGGTACCTGGAAAAGAAAAACAATTTTACAGCGTGCGAAACTGATTCAGGGAAGTTACGCTTGTGCTCAAAGCTACGCCGCCATCCTCTTTTTTGAACGTATTCCTTCATACAAATGGATTCTGCCAAAACGCTTAATAGTCGCTATGTTGCAATGCGTCCATACCAAGCTCGACATTTTTCCATAAGATATAGTGAAGGAGGGATTACGATGTATCAGTTGGCATTGCTATACTTGGCTGGCCTTGTTGCGGGATATGGATTCACACTGTTGGAACCGACTGGGTTTATCGGTGCGGATATTACCAATTTCTTCAACGTAGTCGGTGTGATCGCGATGATCGTTTTCGGCCTTGCCACTTTCTGGGTTGGCATTAAAGCGCTTGTCGGCAGTTTTCGCTAGAATTGGCATTTTCCTAGGCATTATGACAACCTTGGCAAATATAAATGCAACCGTCCAACCTCGCCGGTCAAGGGGATTATTCCCCTTGACTTGTATTAGAAGGCATGTCATTTCTGATAGATTGCTAAATCAAATCACGGCTGATGAAGTATCTCATCTACCGTTTCATTTACTTCATCGCGTGACATTTTTTCCTTGCCGCTCTTCAATGCCTTTAACGTTTTCTTAGCCAATTCCAGTGGAATTCGGCAAAAGAGCAATATGTTTTTCGTATGAATGGATTTCATATATTCATCGGCTTGTTGCAAATTTCGTTGGGCATAAGCAAACATATCATCCCGAGTCCAATTTTCCGGAAAGAATCGTACTCCCCGCTCGGCATCCTCGTCTTTATTACGCAGTACATTTACAGCCTGGAGCCCTCTTCCGTATCCTATAGCCAACTGCTTGTCTGTCTTTGTGCCATCATACCAATACCAAATGTCCGATAACATGACACCGACGAGTCCCGCTACATAATACGTATAGTCGTCCAGATCTGCTTCTGTTTTTACCTGCCAGTCTTTTTCTACCCAGTCTGCCATGCCATTGGCCATTACACTTGTGGATGTTTTGACATTTTGAACAATGCCATCCGGGCAAAATCTAATCCAGTCCCCTAGCCTTTTCGTAACTTCGGGAAGTTCCTTTTCATATGGTCGCAATAAGGTCGCATAAGCGTCTTCACTAAAATCTACTTTTAACAGCTCGGCAGTTTCTCGCAATATATGCTGTTTGGCAGTAGCACTTAAGTTAGGGTGATCTTCCACTTCATCCACAGCCCGCATACATAAATAAGCAGACGCTACCGTTTCTCGGAGCTTGGGCTTTAGTAATTTAATCGGAATATAAAAAGTCCTGCTGGTAAGCTTCAGCACATGCATAACTTCTTTTTCGAGGTTCTTTGATGTATTCAACGGAGAATCCTCCCTTTTTGCTGTTATTACATTTAAGTATAACAGAAAGCGCGGGCATTTTCTCTATCACTGTGTTTTTTGAACACGCACTTGTATTTATCTTTTTTCAAGATTACGATATACTTTTACGTATAAGTTTATCATGCTTGCTTGATTGATAGAAAGGCAGAAATTAATGGACAAACGTGTATATTTTTTAATGGTAATTTCTTTTATAGTCGGAATGGTTGAATTGATTATTGGTGGTATTCTTGACTTGATTGCTACAGACCTTCATGTCAGCCTGGGAAAAGCAGGTTTGCTCATCACCGTTTTTTCATTCATTTTAGCTTTGGCAGGGCCCATCTTGCTGGTATTGACTGCAAGGATGGAGCGCAAACGGCTGACAATTATCTTTTTGTTATTCTTTTTGTTTGGCAACCTGATTACCGTCTTCAGTCCAACGTATGGTGTTCTGTTTGCCGGCCGGGTCATTTCCGCGTTGAGTGCATCACTGTTAATCATATTATGCCTAGTAATGGCACCGACACTTGTGGATGCGAAATACCGCGGACGTGCTATTGGTATTGTTTCCATGGGCGTAAGTGCCTCGCTTGTACTTGGTGTACCGCTAGGATTGATGCTAGGCAACGCTTTTAGCTGGCGGGCACCATTTGTTTTGATTTCCTTGCTTACATTATTTTCTATTTTTGGGGTTATCTTTTTTATGGAGCGGGTGGAACCAAAACCGTCCATTCCACTTGGCAAGCAGCTGGCGACACTAAAAGGAAAAAAAGTTTTGTTTGCGCAGTCTACCACTTTTTTGTTTATGGCAGGTCACACAACACTGTATGCCTACCTAACGCCATTTTTAAAATCCACAATGGGCATGCAGGGTAATTGGGTAAGTGTTGCTTATTTAATTTTTGGCATCGCTGCGGTAACAGGCGGCGGATTCGGCGGCACACTTGCGGATATAATTGGTACAAAACGGACAATTCTTTCCGTGATTGTCGTGTTCTCGATAGCTATTTTTGCGATACCTTACACAACTGGCGCACTCGTTTTGTTTTTAGTCCTGCTGGTGGTCTGGGGTATGATGAGCTGGGCAATGTCGCCAGCCATGCAAAGCTATTTAATCGAGGCCTCTCCGGAAACGTCCGATATTCAGCAAAGCTTGAATAACTCTTCCCTGCATTTTGGCATCGCCATCGGTTCGTTGGTTGGCGGGGTTGTCATTGAACAGCTTTCTGTTTCTCATAACGCATTAATCGGTGGAATCATTGTTCTATTTTCGCTGGGAACAGCCTTGATTTCCATGCATGAGAAAAAAATGCCGGTAGCGAAAAGGATGTAATTGTAGCCTCCGTATGCATTGGTTGCTGTCGCCTCGTTGCGAACTTGGTTCACTCGTTGGGTGTTAGGAATGAAATCATGACAGTTGATACGCGTGATATTTTGATGGGGTTTTTGCTGGGCTTGGTACTGAGTGGCTTTATCAGTGACCTTTTCGCTTGGTTTCTGCTGGGTTTGAGCACTGAGATGGCCTATCAGTTACCTTTTTCACTTGGTTTTTGCCGAGTTTGGGCACTGAGACGTCTTATCTGTTACCTTTTCACTGGATTTTTGCCGGGTTTGGGCACTGAATACGCCCAATAAGCAACCTTCTGGGGGTTTTCCGGCAATGAAAAATTCATTAAAACAAACTAAAATCCTCAACTTTTTGAAGCAAAAAGCTTACTTTTTCGATGAAAGCGAATAATTTCCCCATTTTATGTAAAACACTGGGTTATAAGATGAAATTCTATGTTTTTTCGACTATAATATTTTTAACAGATTTATTGAAAAGACGCATACCCAATAGAATTGCTAATAAGAAGGGAGAGAAATAGACTTATTGCATCCTTTGGCAAAGGGAAATCCTTTTGCAAATAAGTTCTGTGAAATATGGAAAAGAAATGGATGACACAATTTATGAAATTCATCGGCGGACGCGATTTGCTATTTTTCTTGCTCGTATTGATCTTAATTGGGTCCGCCATTTTTATTTACAGCAAAATTTCCTTTATCTTTCACCCGATCATTGTTATCGCTTCAACATTGGTTGCCCCGATCATCTTGGCCTACGTCGCCTATTATGTGCTGAACCCGATTGTCAACTTGCTGGAAAGACTGCATATTAAACGAATCTGGGGTATCATCATTCTGATTTTGGCGATTGCCGGCATACTGACAGGCTTAATTTTACTTGTGGCGCCGCTCATTGAAGATCAGGTAAAAGATTTGATTAAAACCTTTCCGGAATATATTGCACAAATGGCTGAATCACTTCGCAAAACGATTGATCATTCCTTTCTCGGCCAATATTACGATGAAGGTTATGACTGGGTTACTTCCAATCTGAATGATATCACCGGAAAAATATCAGAATATCTTGGTGGTGCAGTGGAAGGCATCCGCAGTGTTGCTACCACGTTGACACATGTTGTCGTTGCACTCATCACCTTTCCATTTGTACTGTTTTTCCTGCTAAAAGACAGCGGAAAATTCAAGCAGTATTGCCTGCATTTGCTGCCCCCAAAATACCGCAACGATGCAGACCAAATCTTGAAAAACATGGATGTCCAGGTTGGCTCCTACATTCGCGGACAAATCATCGTCGCCACCTGCATTGGTATCCTGCTATACATCGGCTACCTGATTATCGGACTTGATTATGCGATTATCCTAGCTATCATTGCTGCGGTAACCAGTGTCGTTCCTTATTTGGGTCCGATGATTGCTATTTCGCCGGCAATTATCATCTCAATTGTAGATTCGCCATTTATGCTGTTCAAACTGGCATTTGTATGGATTGCTGTACAATTTTTGGAAGGTCATTTCATTTCACCAAACATCATGGGAAGAACAATGAAAGTCCATCCGCTTACCATCATGTTTGTCTTGCTGATTGCTGGTAATCTATTTGGTGTTTTCGGTGTGATTCTTGGGATACCGGGGTATGCCATCCTCAAGGTCATTGTTCAATACCTGTACAAGAAATTCAGGCTCCGCTATAACCGTTTTTATGGAGAGCGTTATGGAGAGTTTGAGGATTGATAGGAACGTAGGGATAGTTCCCCCGGATGGAAATACAGTGGAAATTTTCCACTGTATTTTTCGTTGCACGTTGATTGGACGCATCAAAAATCTATCGCCAATTGCATTCCACCCTTTACCCTAATTTTCAGCAGTTCTGTATATGGAAAGCCTTTCAGGCGCGTTAATGCACGAAAAGAATTGCTGCGTGAAAAAAGGCAGGATATGCCATGCGGATAGCGCCCCGCATGGCATATCCTGCCTTTTTTTGGGTTAAACAAAACACACTATTCTATCCATAAGTCTTCATCAGCATCAATTTTGACACCCCGGGGTATCTGCACATACAAATATTGCTGACTGACATGATAAAATGAATTATTTTCGTGCTCCATCCAATCATCTATCGGTTTTCTATTTTTCGCAAATTGCATCATGGGGAACTCCTGTTTATATGCATTGGATTCCAGCATCGTAGTATATGGCCTTTTTTAATTGTTGTCAATATATTTTGTCAATAAAAACGACTGTGCCTAGCGTATCTTACCAGCAAAAAACGTTACGGGTTTCCAAAAATTCCATTTCACCTATTGCATTTCGGAAACAGAAAGGTTTATAATGTTCATCATATATAAACATATGTATCCACCAAAAGAACAAAAGTCAGGAGTTGAGCTTCTTGCAAAAACAGGTTTTCATTGGTTTGCTTGGCTTGGGTGTAGTTGGTTCCGGTGTCGTTAAAATGATTGAAAACCACCGAGAAGAACTTTCGCAAAAACTCGGATGCGATGTCGCGGTAAAACGTGTGTTGGTACGCGATATGAACAAACAGCGCCATCTTGCAATGCACTCCCCAATGCTGACATCCAACCCGGATGATGTACTGAATGACCCAGAGATTGATATCATTGTCGAAGTAATGGGCGGCATTGACGAAGCTCGGCACTACATTCGTCAGGCCTTGCAAAATAAAAAGCATGTCGTTACGGCCAATAAAGATTTAATCGCACTGCACGGCCAGGAATTACTGGAGGTAGCCAATAATAATCGCTGCGACCTATTCTATGAAGCTAGTGTCGGCGGAGGAATTCCTGTTTTGCGCGGACTGACAGATGGACTTATTTCCGATCGCATTCAGGAAGTGATGGGGATCATTAATGGGACGACAAACTATATCTTGACAAAAATGGATGAGGATAGTATATCCTTTGACAAAGCTCTGGCGGATGCCCAACAGCTGGGTTTTGCCGAAGCTGATCCGACTGCCGACATCGAGGGATTGGATGCGGCACGGAAAATGGCTATTCTTGCTAGGCTGGCATTTTCAACGAATGTCGAACTATCCGATGTAGAAACATGCGGGATTACAAACATCTCTCTAAAAGACTTGGAATATGGCAAACAACTAGGTTATGTCATGAAGTTAATCGGTCTGGCGAAAAAAGAGAATGAGAGCATTGAAATTAGTGTCCAACCAACCTTTTTTGCAAAGGAACATCCACTGGCTGGTGTCAAAAATGAATACAATGCTGTCTATATAAAAGGAGAAGCTGTCGGGGAAACAATGTTTTATGGACCGGGCGCCGGCAGCATGCCTACTGCCACGGCGGTTGTCTCCGATGTAATGGCTGCGGTGAAAAACATGTTGCTTGAAATTAATGGGAAAAGCAATCTGATTGCCAATCTGGACAAAAAGATTACCCCTGCTGATCAACGATTCGGTCAATATTATGTGCGTTTTTATGTAAAGGACAAAGCAGGTGTTTTCGCTCGTTTATCCCAGCTTTTCCATGATGCCGAAATCAGCATCGAACGAATTATTCAGCGTCCGGCGGGCAAAGACCATATAGCAGAGGTTATCCTCGTAACACACGAAACATCCTTGAAAAATTTCCAGACAATATTGCAAAAGCTTGCGGAAATGGACAGCCTTGAATCCATCCAAAGTCACTATCGTGTGGAAGGTGTGAAGAAACAATGACATATCATGGGTTACTGGAAAAATATAGCAAATACTTGCCGCTTACAGATGAGACACCTGCATTGACTCTGCATGAGGGCAATACGCCATTAGTTTATTTAAAGCATTTTTCAAAGAAGCTGGGCATTGAACTGTACGCTAAAATTGAAGGGGCCAATCCAACCGGTTCATTTAAAGACCGTGGCATGGTAATGGCGGTAGCAAAAGCAAAGGAATCCGGCAGTAAGACTGTCGTTTGTGCTTCGACCGGCAACACTTCAGCCTCTGCCGCTGCCTATGCTGCCCAAGCGGATATGCAGGCGATCATTGTCATTCCAAAAGGAAAAGTCGCATTGGGAAAACTGGCCCAGGCAGTCATGTACGGTGCCAAAATTGTAGAAATCGACGGCAATTTCGATGATGCATTAAATATTGTCAAAGAAATGAGCGAAACGATGCCAGTTACATTGGTAAATTCAGTGAACCCATACCGCCTGGAGGGACAAAAAACAGCAGCATTTGAAATTTGTGAACAGCTGGGCGGCGATACACCTGATGTGCTTGCCATTCCGGTTGGCAATGCGGGCAATATCAGCGCCTATTGGAAAGGGTTCAAGGAATATCACGAAGCGCATCATTCTGGTCTACCAAAAATGTATGGTTTTGAAGCAGAAGGAGCTGCAGCCATTACACTGGACAAAGTAATCGAACATCCGGAAACCGTTGCGACCGCAATTCGCATTGGTAATCCCGCCAGCTGGCAATTGGCAACCGAGGCGCGCGATGAATCACTTGGATTGATTACCTCTGTGACAGATGTTGAGATTTTGGATGCTTTTCGTATGCTGCCAAAGCTGGAGGGCGTTTTCGCCGAGCCAGGGTCCTGTGCGTCTATTGCCGGTGTCTTGCAACAATGCCGCTTGGGCAACATCGCCCCAAACAGCAAGGTTGTTGCCATTTTGACCGGAAATGGACTAAAGGATCCGCAAACGGCATTGGACCAAGTCGAGGTGCAGCCGGTTACACTGCCAAATGACGTGGAAAAAGTGCGTGCATATTTTCAAAAAGAGGTTGAAGCATAATGGCGTTTCAAATCCGTGTTCCAGCAAGCTCAGCAAATCTTGGTCCCGGCTTCGACTCCGTCGGTATAGCTTTCAATCGCTTCCTGACATTGGATGTAACCCCATACGACTCATGGCAATTTATCCACCGCTCGGCATTACTATTGGATTGCCCGCCATATGAGGAACATCTAATCTACCAAATCGCCTTGAAAACAGCGCAAAACTTTCATCGGGAAATGCCTCCACATCAAGTAGCTATAACCAGTGAAATCCCTTTTGCACGCGGACTTGGCAGTAGTGCATCCGCCGTGCTTGCAGGGATCGAGCTGGCAAATCAAATCTGTGAATTGCAATTATCTGACGATGATAAATTATTGCTGGCAACAGAGATGGAAGGCCATCCGGATAATGTAGCAGCTGCACTCTTTGGCGGACTTGTGATCGCTGCACAGCACGCCGTTGGTGAAAAAGCTGAAAAACTCGTCGATTATGTTTGTATTCCGACATTAAAGGATGTGCTTGCCGTTTTATACATCCCCCAATTTGAGTTGAAGACTGCCGCTGCACGCGAAGTATTGCCAAAGCAATTACAACGATCTCAGGCGACTACAGCCAGTGCCATCAGCAATATGATGATCGCCTCTCTGCTTACGGGTAATTACGAGCAAGCGGGGAAATGGATGGAGCAGGATATTTTTCATGAACCATACCGTGCCAAACTGCTTCCAGATTACGAACAAATCAAACGGGATGCAAAACAACTTGGCGCATACGGAACTGTCATCAGTGGCGCGGGGCCAACCATGCTTTCACTCGTTCCGACGGGAAAAGCGATTCAAATAGTAGCGGAAATGAGGAAGCGTCTGCCGAAATACCATGTTGAACCCACGCCTTTTAACCAATCCGGCATGAAAGTTGTTTCCAACGTACAAGTCGACTAAGATAAGATGGACAGTCTTCATTGCCCTTACACGAAAGTGCGGGGTTTGGCGGCTGCCCAATTTTTTTGGCATGAAAGGATGGGAACTCTAATGAAAATATATGTTGATGCAGACGCCTGTCCTGTAAAGGATATTATTATTTCCGTGGCCCGTACATATGATATTGCCGTTATACTTGTGATGAGCTACAGCCACTTTTCCAATAAGCCGCTGGATGGTGCAGAAACCATCTATGTCGACCCGGGTGCAGACTCAGCAGACTATCGCATTATCCAATTGGCTACGAAAAACGATATGATTGTTACGCAAGATTATGGACTGGCCTCCCTTTGCCTTGCCAAAGGCTGTATCGTGTTGCATCATAAAGGTTTTGTGTACACCGATAAAAATATTGATCAGCTTCTACAAACCCGCCACCTTAGTGCCAAAGCCAGAAAGGCCGGGCATCATACAAAGGGACCCAAAGCCTTTACCGAGGCTGACAGGATGAAGTTTGAAACTGTTTTTCGGAAGGTATTGGCAGAACAGATTTCCTAATTAGATGGTGGCGTGGTTTTGATTGGTGGGTTTTTAGTAGATTAAGATGTCTGGACTTTGCCTGGCTGTGAATTGCAAATAAAGTCGTTTAATTTACAATAAAGATGTGAGACGGTTTTTTATTCCTTATCATAAACCATTAATTGTATTATTGTTTGATATGAGATACAAGATGGGCGCATGCAGCAAAAGAAAAAGCTCAGTAAAAATATTTGCAAAGTAATCGATTGCGACTGCTCACTAAGCAATTGCATCAATATTGCGATCGGGCAAGCACAGATGAACTACCGAACGACAGGAAAATCATTTCATTCCTTAGCTCATAAACCCGATGAACTACCGAACGACAGGAAAATCTCTTCATTCGGTAGCTCATAAGCTCGATGAACTACCGAACGACAGGAAAATCTCTCCATTCCGTAGCTCATAACTCGAATGAACTACCGAACGACAGAAAAAATCATTTCATTCGGTAGCTCATAAACCCGATGAACTACCTAACAACAGGAAAATCTCTCCATTCGGTAGCTCATAACTCGAATGAACTACCGAACGACAGGAAAATCTCTTCATTCCGTAGCTCATAAGCTCGATGAACTACCGAACGACAGGAAAATCTCTTCATTCCGTAGCTCATAAGCTCGATGAACTACCGAACGAGGGAAAAATCTCTTCATTCCGTAGCTCATAACACGGATGAACTACCGAACGCGGAAAAAATCTCTTCATTCCGTAGCTCATAAACCCGCCCGCTTACAACGAACCCCGGAATCTACCCTTTCCTTGACACCGCGCGCTTTTCCCGATGTTTTTTACGCTGTGGCGCGGATTCAAATAATTTCTTTTCATCCTCGCTTTCCGGATATACACCCGGAACCGGAATTGGTTTGCCATCCTGATCGACCGCCACCATTGTCAAGAAAGATTCTGTCGTTAATTTTTCTTCATGGCGAATCAAATCGGTGGCTGTTACTTTTACGTATACTTCCATAGAGCTTGTCCCTGTATAGGTGATGAACGACTCCAGTGTCAATGAATCACCCGCTTTTGCGGGTGAAAGAAAATCAACAGAGTCAATAGATGCGGTGACAACATAGCTGTTTGCATGTTTCATTGCAGTCAGTGCTGCAATTTCATCGATGTATGCCAGCACCTTCCCGCCGAAAATGGTCCCAAGATGATTGGTATCCGGCGGAAGCACCAGCCTTGTCTGTACTGTTTTCGTAGCATTGATTGCAATTTTTTCCACGTTTGTTTCCTCCAAAAATAATCCTTCTCCCGTTACGAAAGAAGGACGTCCTAATTTAACGTACATCACATGTTTTGCTCCAACCACTTTCCGATCGCCAGCAATACCGCCTCCATTGTACACTATTTTCGTTGCGGTAAAAAGACGGACTTATATCTTCTCATACTCCAATCCAAGTTTCTGACAGAAAGCAATTGCTGCTTCTTCGGCTTTTTCATTCAAAAAATCATGCCAGGATTCCGCTAATCCCTTGGCTTCCAGAGCATCATCAAATGCCTTTTTGTCAGCTACCAAGGGCAAGAGCTTTTCACCTGTAGCACCCTGCATCAAGCAAAACTCCTTTTTCCATTCCTGCTCAGGCAGTGGCGGAATCTCGACATATTTATCGGGACGTTCTACTATGTCGTAAGCGAGTTCCATTTCCCGAAGTTGCCAATCGAATAGCTCGCCTGCCGAGTCTTCTCCTTTTGCATCAAGTAAAAATGCACTGGACGAATATACGACCGCTCCTGTATTTTTATTCAAAAAAGGAAGAGATTTCTCTGCATGCAATTTCATTCCTTTGACAATATCAGCCAGTTTTACGACGGTATCCAATCGTCTCTCCCCTTTCATGTTTATATTAAAATTGTTTTCCAGCATCAGCATCATATCATAAAAATTGATTAGATTATATCTTCCGCACCTTAAAATTATTCTGCAGGACCGGCCAATTCTGCGGAAAAGGATTTCCCAAAACCCAATAGCTTCCCCCGCGCAAGCCATATTCTTTGATTAAGTCATACTTTGCCTGCATGCTGCGTGCATCTTCAAACCATACCTCATGCCGCTGACCTGTTTCATCCGTATATCGGAAATGCGGCGCTTGGTATGTTTCGTTATATTCAATAGCTTCATTGTATCTTCTAGCCAGCTGTACCCCTTCCTCGGGACTGATTGTGCGGGCAATGGTTCCTTCCTGCCAAGGAATTTTCCAGTCTCTTCCATAAAGGGACAATCCTGTTATGATTTTGTTGCGAGGAATGGCTGTGACAGCATAATTCAGCACGTCACGCATTTTATTGATTGGGGAAATGGCCCAAGGTCTTCCGCCCGCCCAGCCCCACTCGTATGTCATCGGAATGACAAAATCAACAATCTCGCCGTGGGCTTTGTAATCATGAGCCTCATAGAGCAAGCCGGGCTGATCCGCTCTTTCTTTTGGTGCAACAGCAGTTGAAACCGAAAAACCTTCCGGGTGCATCCGTGCGACAACCCGGCGCAAAAAGGAATTGTAATTCTCCCGGTCTTGTGGATAGACATATTCAAAATCGATATTCAACCCACGATAGCCTTTCTGCTTCATCTCTGCGATTAAATTTGTGAATAGCGTTTCTTGAATGTCCGGGTTGCGCAAAATGGCTGCCGCTAAATCCGAATCAAATTTTCTATTTTTGAAATTTGTAATGACAAAAAGCGGTGCAGTACCTGTGCTTCTTGCCGCTTCCAGTAATGCTTGATCCTGCATCGGTGTAAATGTACCATCCTCATTCACTGCATGCATGAACGGTGATAGGTACGTAAAATTTCTTCCATGCCTTGTTACTTCTTGTGCCCCCTGCTCGTTAATTTGCGTCGTATAAGCATTGATTTCCTTAACAGGTCGCTCTAGGACAGGGATTCTTAACCTTTGGCCAATAGCAAGTTCTGCGTTTGGCTGGATACCATTCACCTGTGCAATCCGCTCCACACTTACATGGTATCGCCTCGCAATTTCCCCCAAAGTCTCCCCCGATTGCACCGTATGCGTCACACTCGGTATCTTCAGCATTTCCCCCGTAAAGACTAGGTTGGGATCGGTAATATTATTCGCTTCCATCAATGCCCGTAGCGAAACGCCATAATTGCTTGCAATACGAGCCAAGCTATCGCCGGATTGAAAAACATATTCGAATGCAGGCTGAGGTATGACGAGTGCTTGACCAACAACCAGTGCACCCGGTTCAGCCATTTGATTCGCCAAAACAACCTGATTGAAATCCGCGCCGTGACGCTGGGCGATTTGCCATAACGTGTCCCCAGACTTCACCACATAAATTTGCATCTCGATTCCTCCAATTCGTGTTATCTACCTACCATGGTATTCAAAAAGGGCTTGTCTTGGTGAAAGGTTGGAAACTCCTCGGACATCGTATAGCCACTCAATTTTGGGCGGAGAGATGGTATGTATGTATTTCCTTATAGGCTTTTAAAATCCGTGAATTCGCGAAATTATTTTTTCGCAATGCGATTTTTGTTTTTGTCCGCTCTGCTGTTTGCGGTGTGAATGGAAACTCGCCGCAAACGTCCATGCCAAGCAAATGACTCTCCTTTGCCAGGACCTCTATTATGGACAATACTTCATTTAGTAGCATCGTGCCTTGATCCCAGTTCGTACGAGCCTCCGACAATGCAAGCACGTCCTTGTCAAGGCTAATGTAAATGTTTTTGGTTGGGATTGCTTGACGAACTGACGCGATAGGAATGGATGTTGTTTTCGGGAAAATAGATAGTTTATGTAGAAATTCATGAGGGATTTGCTGCTGCCACTGTTCATTCACCCCGATCAGGACGACTTTTTGCAATGCAGGCAATTTCTCTAACGCCTTTAATACCCAGGAGCCACAAGAAATCAGCTCTTCACTTGGACTTGGCATCATATCTGTATGATGATCAAATAAAACCAAGGAAAAAGGCTTCGTAATTTTGGACAAAAGCAAATAGGAGACATAGTGAAAATTTCCACCGCCCAAAAAGGCGAGCTTTCTGTCCATATTTTCAGGAAACGCGGCGGTGATTTGCTGTGCTGTGTGTTTTTCGCAAAACATATGAACGCCCAACATATCGGCAAAATCAATCCATTGCACCGATTCATTTTTGAAAAAATCCTGGTGGAGGTAGCTTCGATCGAAGTTGAGCATGACAATTTTGCTGTCCATTTGACAACGACTCCTTATCGACAATACCTTATTGGAATTATTTCTCATTATACACCAAATTAGCATATTTGACGAAGCGAAACCGCCCGGTGGTTTTGACGGCAACTGTTTGCTACAATAAATATGGAGTGAAGAAGAAAGGGGAATCTGCACATGAAAATCATATCGATTGAACCGACGCCAAGTCCGTACTCGATGAAAATCAATCTTGATGAAGCACTTCCCGACGGACAAAACGAAAACTATAAACAAAATGACGATTTAACAGCCGCACCTGCATATATACAACAATTATTTTCCATTGATGGCGTGAAGGGGATTTATCGTGTCATCCACTTTATTGCGCTGGAAAGGCATCCAAAGGTAGCTTGGGAAACCATTCTGCCAAAAGTCCGCGATGTTCTTGGTACGGTCGAAGAAATGGATGATGATTTGCAGGCAAATGAAGCAAGCCTTGACCAGCACTTCGGTGAAATACAAGTATTCATCCAAACGTTCCGCTATATTCCCATGCAGGTAAAGCTAACGGATGGCGATACAGAAAAACGCTTTGGGTTGCCGGAACGCTTCATGACAGCTGTTATGCAGGCATCCACAGCGTCGGACAATATGCTGGAAGAACGCAAATGGAAGGAAAAAAGTCCACGCTACGGCAATATCGATGAAATCGGTCAGGAAATAGTGGAGGAAATTTCCGCCAGTTATGACCAAGAGAGATTGGACCATCTGATCCGACTTGCCGAACAAGGACCAGTGTTTGATGAACAGAAATTGCATCCCTGGAAAAAAGTGACGTTGGAAATGCTTGACCAGCCAAATTGGAAGGATCGCTACGCCGCACTGGACCGTATGGATCCAACCGTTGATGATTTACCGGTTCTTGATAAAGCATTGGACGATGAGAAATCATCAATTCGCCGGCTGGCTACTGCCTATCTTGGAATGATCGAGGATAAGAAGGTACTCCCTTATTTATATAAGGCATTGCATGATGGTGCCATCAATGTCAGACGTACTGCAGGGGATTGTCTGTCCGATTTGGGATATGAAGAGGCAATTGGCGAAATGACTGCAACCCTAAAGGATAAAAGCCGTCTTGTGCGCTGGCGGGCAGCGATGTTCTTGTACGAGGTAGGTGATGAAACAGCAATTCCTGCACTGCAAGAGGCAATCAACGATCCGGAATTTGAAGTTCGCATGCAAGCAAAAATGGCACTTGCACGCATTGAAGGTGGGAAAAAAGCAGAAGGTTCGATTTGGAGTCAAATGACAGAAGCGGTGAAACGCTGACCAATCTAGCAAAAGCTATTATCAAAGATGTGGTGGCTAGTGGAAAATCTCGCTAGCCATTTGTAGTGAAACTCATTTTCCCTTGAAGATCGAGTACGTGAATTTTGTATAAATAATTTCTGAAAACGCCGAGTGCCTTTTGCTTAAGGCATGCGTCGGACAACTATTTTTCATAAACGGAGATGCAAGTTGAATGGGTTTATTTTTTAGTGTCATTTTGCCGATTATGGCGGTATTCGCATCCGGTTTCATTTTGCAGCGAATCCGGGTAATGGACGTGCGCTCAGTGTCGGCAGTGTCATTATATATTTTGTCACCGGCACTCGTATTTGTGACATTGTATGATGCATCATATGACAGCGGTTTTCTTATCATTCTTATTTATATGTTTGTCTTGTTTTATATAATGGTCGGCTTGAACAAGATATTGGCAAAAATCCTGAAATGGGATGCAAACAAGGAGAGCGCATCCATTTTGGCAACCGGGTTTATGAATTCCGGCAATTATGGTTTGCCGGTCGTGCTCTTCAGTATCGGGCAAGCTGCTGTTCCATATGCCATTTTCATCATGGTGATCCAGGCATTGCAAAACAATTTTTTTGGCATTTACTATGCTTCCAGGAGTACAAGCGGCATGAAGCGTGCCTTGGTGAATGTAATGAAAATGCCAACAACATACGCAGCCATCATCGCTTTTTTATTGCAATTTTTTTCCATTGGCATACCGGATCCCATTCATGACACGTTGTCCATGGTCGGGGATGCCGCTGTTCCAGTCATGATGATTATGCTAGGAATGCAGCTTGGTTCGATTACGGGATTAAAACTAAACTGGCAAATTGTTTCATCGGCAGTCGTCTTGAAAATGATTGTCGCTCCTATTATTGCCTTCCTGTTTGTTCAGTTTGTGGACGTGGACCCGATTATCGCTTCAGTACTAATCATTATTTCAGCAATGCCGACTGCCGCGACAACGACCATGTACGCCATTGAGTTTGATACCGAACCGGAACTCGTTTCCAGTATTACCTTGATTTCTACCTTGGTAAGTGTTGTTACGTTAAGTGTTTTACTGACTTTGGTAGCGTAAGAAAGAAAAGATTTTCCCCGAACAAAGGCGTAAGCGCCCTTACAGGCTAAAAGCGCGACATCCTGGGACTGCGATTACTCGTCCCACCGAAGAGCTTTTGTCGCAACGCCTGTACTAGCACGTCCTGTGCGTCGTAGCAACGTACAAACTGGAGCACTTTGGGGCTGCGGTTACTCGCCCCATCTAAAAACTTTGCTAGTTGCTGGGCGCTGGAGACGGACGTGGCTGTCATAGGAAATGACATGAATACAGCTATTTTTTTTGTACCTTCTTCACCTACAAAAAAACCATGAAAGCCGGCATACCAGGCTTTCATGGTTTGAGTGTTTATAAAGTGAAACCTTAATCAGTGGAGTGCATACTCCCGAAAATCTGCGGTAAAATGTCTTCATTTCCTCGTCGCATGTGGAATTTGCCTATCCTTATTGCACAGTCTCCGAACCTACTTTGTATACTTCATATTTTATGGCATCTGCTTCACTGCATTCCACAACCATCTTCACGCCATCTTCCTCATACTCCTCTAAAAGCACATTTGCCTGTTCATTAAAATAGGCAACAAGCTGACCCGCATTATACGGTATTTTCAGTTCAACACGTGCTGAAAAATATTTTGACCGATTAGCTGTAGCAGTTCATCCACTCCAATGTTTTGCTTTGCTGACAGATAGACCGTATTTTCTTTTATTACAGGAAATGCGCTATCGACCAAATCCGCCTTGTTGTATGCGTAAATCATCGGTGTATCTTTCACCCCGATTTCCGCCAATATATCGTTTGTCAGCTGTTTGTGCTGCTCGTGGTTCGGATTGGAATAATCTATCACATGTACAAGCAGATCTGCCTCTGTCACTTCTTCCAATGTGGAACGAAACGCCTTGATCAGATGATGCGGCAGTTTGTTGATAAAGCCGACTGTATCCGTCAGCAGAAACCCCTTATTCGATACCAGCTTTACATGGCGCACGGAAGTTTCCAAAGTTGCAAACAGCATATCCTTTTCAAATACATGTTTTTCCTCCTTGCCGGCAGTTTTCTCCAGCACGGTGTTCATAATTGTGGATTTCCCTGCATTTGTATAGCCAACAAGCGATACAAGCAATTGTTCATTTTTCCTGCGCTTTTTCCGCTGCAGATTTCGCTGCTCAACAACACGGATGAGTTCTTTATTCAATTTGGCAATCCGTTCTTCAATTTTGCGGCGATCCAGTTCCAGTTTTGTCTCACCCGATCCGCGGTTTGTCAGGCCAACGCCCCCGCCTTGGCGACCGAGTGACTCGTGGCTGCCAACCAATCGCGGCAGCATGTACTTCAATCTGGCTACTTCCACCTGTAGCTGTGACTCCCGCGTTTTCGCACGTCTTGCAAAAATATCCAATATCAGCATCGTTCGATCGATAACATCACATGCCAATTCCGCTTCCAAATTTCGAATTTGCATGGCTGATAGTTCATCATCGAAAATTACTACTCTTGCTTCTTTTTCCTCCTGCAAAGCACGCAATTCCTTCAATTTTCCGGAGCCAATATAGTATGCCTGATTGATACGCTGCAGCTTTTGTGTGATTTCCCCCACCACTTTCATATGGCATGCCGCAGCCAGCTCTTGTAACTCTTGCATGGAGTACGTAAATGCTGCATCTTTATTGTTTACCTGCACACCGGTAACTATTGCCTTTTCTCTCATACAAAACATCCCTCCTAGTACTAAAAAAACACAGACGTCTGCCTGCGCTCATCGTAAAAAGGGATAGAAAAACCTTCACCCATCATTCAAGGTTTCCTCATGCCGTCTTCAACACTCATATGGTTTTTTGGACAACAAAAAAGAGGGTAGACGCGCTCCCTCTCTTTGTTTATAACAATATCTCAAAGATTACCTAGCAAAAAAGGGCAGACCCATCCCATTTACCCTGCAGCACACAGCAGAGCCTTTGACCTATTCAGTTAACGGTTCAAAGATTGGAATCGCAGTCTGTCAATCACTAGGAAAACCTCCATTCACTAAAGTTACAAACAGCATAACACAGCCTGATACAGAAAACAAGGTGCCAGGCACTGTAAAGATTCAGAATTGTTGGGGGGTCTGGCATCCTTTAGCACTAACGAATAAGAAGCAGGTCAGAAATGCGATGAATGTGACAATTACGCCGAAAAACAAACCAATAGTTGCCATCACCATATCCTCGCCAGGATAAGAAGGCTTGATGGTTATCATACGTATGATCAAAATGATCGCCAGCAGAAGGTAAAAACTGCTGCCAATAAATGCAAATCTTACACGCCCTCTCCGATTCCCACACCACGAATGGTGAAAATGTACCCACATGTGAATACTTGCAACAACGGCCAAAAACATAATTAATACATGAAGGTAAGGAATCATCAAAAATTGCAGGAGAAAAAGGATAATTGCTGTTCCAAAAAACAGTGCTGCATTGGCAAGGAATAAACACAAGCCAGCCTTCCAAGCGTGCCGGAATGATGTCGCTCCCTTATTCCCGGTGGCCCCAATATTCATTCCAATAATTTTGTTCCTAAAAAAAATAACCAGTACCATCCCCAAAACACCAATTATAACGATACTGGAAAATGCCATGTAATCAGCTCCTCCCTGTTACTTCTTAAGTATACCTAGTTATTCTATGTATATATTTAAATAATCATTGGGGCATCATCTTTTTTAAACAGACATCTTCCTGCCCCAATGATAACCGGCTAAGCAGATTGGATAAAAAATCCCCGTAAAAATAACGCAAAAAACAATAAATGGTGCACTTAACAGCGGATCAAACCATACTGATGGGATGATTTTCAAAACCACCAGAACCATTAATATAAGGTTTGGAATGATAGCAACTGCAAACGTTCGCTTCAAAAGCCGACGTCCAGTATATCCAAACTCTTTTCCCATTTCAAATCCAAGCAGTATCCAAAAAATTGTGTAGCCAATCATGATTGGAAACGAGGCATCGGCCAGATTCTTCCATAATATTGACAGCCATTGCCAATCAAATAGATGATAACCTGCAGTTAACAAGATTCCGCCAATGAACAAGCAAATATTACACCAAATAAACAGCCATTTTGCTCCTTGGGAAGTAATGCCCACTTCCTGCCGCCAAGCAGCAGCAATGTTTTTTGGTGTACCTAAAACAGATTGAATGGCATCGGCACTTTCATCATTTTTAATGACACCATCTTGTATTAATGCAGCAATATGTGATTCATATTCTAATAAAATCGACTGTTTTTCAGGATGATTTCCAAGCGCAATGGACAGTTCTTGCATGAAATGTTTTGCTCCCTTGTTCATGCTTTGTCCCCTGCAATCATTTTGTTCATCATCTTTACATAGCGATGCCACTCGCTTGTTTTCTCCAATAATATCTGCTTGCCTTCATTAGTGATCCGGTAATATTTTCGTGCCGGACCTTTTTTTTGATTTTGCCAGTAGCATGTAATGTATGCTTGCTTTTCAAGCTTATGCAATGCAGGGTATAGGGTTCCTTCCTTCATTTGCAAGTGATGTCCACTACGGTGATCCATTTCTTTTACCAATTCATAGCCATACATATCCCGTTCATTCAAAAGCTGCAATACTAGCAAGGACGTACTACCTTTAACAAGTTCCCGGTCAAACATTTTGCAATCACCTACCTAGAATAATTAGGTACATTTAATATATAGAAAAATTAACTTTTTGTAAAGGCTTTTCAACATGCTAATTGAACATCCTGTTTACACTAAGCTCATCATCCATTCGCTTTCTATTCAAAGCAATTTATTAATCTGCAGGCAGCCGAAAATGGGAAAAATATTGAAACCATTTCCTGAAACTCGTTTATTTTACGTGCAGTAAGTGGTCTTTGGCATCCTGCTGGGTATTTTCGTGATAACCTTCAAAATAAGTACCGTGAAAGATTAAAGCGAGCAGCACGATAGTTTCCCGACTATAATGAAATTGTATAAAAATTCTAGTTTTTACAAGGGAATGATGCTATGATGTGTATGATATGAGGAAAAACATGCTGAAAATGAATAGATTGGCGGGTTTGGTATATGAACGGAAAAACAGTCCTGGAAGCGTTCGGGTTTAATGTAGACGAAGAGCCTGTCAGTATTTATCCGTTTTCTCCGGTTTATCACGTCCACACAACAGATGGAGAATACATTGTTAAACGCACACAAAGTCTGCTAAAACATGGCAAACAAGTAATGGATTACACAAAAATGTTGGGAGCAAACGGCATTCGCGTTGTCACACCGGTACGGATGCAGACGGACAACCCGCAAATGATTGCCGGCAAAACGTATGTCGTTTATCCGTTTATTCAAGGTGCGAAATACAGCGGGCAGCCTGCACAAATCTATAAGGCTGGCAAGCTGCTGGGAAACATTCACGCATTATCACCAAGCCAAAATTATGATCTGGATCCATATAAGGAATTTGATTTTGATACGGACGAAGTGACGGAATCAGTGGATAGAATCGAAACACATGCTGCCGCGAACCAAATGACAATCGCAGGAACACGATTGCGGCAAAAATTATTAGATGCTGTAGCCGGACAAGAAAAACTGCAAACAAGCGGGCTGCCATATGTTGCAACACCCTACGACTATAAGGCAAACAACTTGATTTTTACACCGAAACCATTTCTAATTGACCCGGATAATGCATCTTGGGTGCCAAGAATTTTCGATTTGGCGCTTACGCTATTGTTGTTCCATAATGAAATGGAGACAGCGCCGGACCGGATGTTTACAACCGTTGAATGGAAAACCTTCCTTGACGGGTATCAATCTGTTGTCAGCCTAACAGAATTGGAACGCACGCATTGGCAGTACGCATTGGAGCATATATTTTTGGACGAAGTAATGTGGTTGATGACTGAAGCAGAAGACGATTGGAAAAATCCGTCGCAGCAAGCGCTGTTTGTCAGCTTGCTGAATTTCTTGCAGGAACCCTCAGCATATCCGATTTGAATATGGAGGTGATAGCAATGCAGCAGCTTGTATTTGAAGCGGCCTGGGAAAAAACAATAGCCAGAAAAGACCGGCAAACAATCATTCGAAATTTTGAGCAGATCCTAGCGACGCTTCCTTCTACAGGAGTTCATTTCACGCTTCTGAAAAAAGCTGTCAACCATCGCGATGATTTACTGATAACCGTATTGATTCATAATTGTAATGAAAAACCGCTTGATTTTGACAGAGATGTGCTGCAATACCGATTGGATGAACAGATATTGGCAAGACACACTTTCCATCTACCTTTGAAAATTGCAGGAAAAACAAGTATGCCCTGGACATTTATTTTTCCTGCCGGCAGTTACACAGAGCAAGCATTGCGTGTAAAAGGAAAACTGGAAATTGCTGCAAGATGGGTATAATTATTAACGCCACTTTAGCTGGGTAAAATCAATACCAGTCCCGGTTAGGAAGGCGGTGACCCCGGCGGAAATAGCACGGAGTCCGAAGACCCCGCAGAATGGTTTTCTCGAGTAGACTGAGACCGTGCCCGCTAAAAGCATCCGCCTGGAACGATCCCGGACGGCAGCAACAACATTTATCCAGAAAACCCACCAATACACGAACCAATCATGTTTACCGAATTCCTGTGCAGGTTATTATACAACTAGGACATCTGAAAGGAAGGATAAAACATGGAGCTGGAATTGGCAGGAAAAGTAGCACTCGTTACCGGCGGTAGCAAAGGAATTGGCAAAGCAATCGCCAAAAACCTCGCAAATGAAGGATGCAAAGTTGCGATTTGTGCAAGAGGTGAAGAAGATTTACTGGCAGTGAAAGAGGAAATTGAACAAGATGGTGGAACTGCCCTTGCTTTAGCAGCAGATTTGACCAGCCAAACAGATGTAGACAACCTCGTATCGATAATCGAAGAAGAATTTGGCGGAATCGATATTTTGGTCAATAATGCCGGTATGACACCCGGTTTCTTTGACTTTGAGGAAATTTCAATGGAAGACTGGGAGAATATATTTGCCTTGAATGTATTTGGTACAGTCCGTGTGACAAAGGCAGTGCTTCCGCTGCTAAAAAAACAGGAAAACGCCAGGGTCATCAATATCGGTTCGGAATCCGGCGTGCAGCCTGATGGTTTTATGCCCGATTACAACGCAACAAAGGCGGCAATCATCAACCTCAGCAAAAGCTGGTCCAAGGCATTTGCCAAATATGGCATCCTGGTCAACAGCGTATCCCCTGCATTTGTAATGACACCATTGCTTGAAAAATCTCTGGAACAGGATGCTGTCAAACAAGGCACAACCGTTGAAGAACAAATTGAGCAATTTTTACAAAATAACCGTCCCCATATTGAACTGAAACGCCCCGGCAAACCGGAGGAAATAGCTGCTGCTGTTACCTTTTTGGCATCTGCCAAAGCAACTTTCATCACAGGAACAAACTTGCGGGTAGATGGCGGTTCGGTGGCGGCACAATAAGTATCAACAGGCGGCAGCGAACAGGCGCTGCCGCATTTCTTTTAAAATCCATTACAGATTGGAGCAGAAAAAATGATCGTTAGTTCAACCGCCGATTCATTCATTTTAATCGAGCAGGATCACCATGCAAATCTGGCAGCAGAGATCATGAAAAAAATGGACAGTCATTTTACCCCCAAAGATAAACGCTGGTGCGCTGTACTTTTTGCAATCGCGCAACATGATTGTGGGTGGCATTCGTTTGATATTCAGCCCTTTTTTAACGACGAAAAAAAGATGCCCTACTCTTTTCTGGACTTTCCAACTGCTGCAAAAGCTGTGCTCTATCGGCACGGAATTGATGAAGTAGCCCGGTCCGATGTGTATGCAGCACTTTTATGTAGCATGCATTATTTACGTTTTATGGAAGATGACGCACAAAAAGAAGCGCAGGCTTTTGCAGAAAATGAACGTCTGCGCCAACAGGAAATCAAGGCATCTATCCCCGATTTTGATCAAGAAACGTGTAATCTGCATTACGCAATGTTACAGTTTGCAGATAATTTGTCCCTTTATATTTGCCTGAATGCGCCTGGTGCAAAAAAGGAAAATGAACACCCTTTCTTTAAAGATGGACTTTCAATTGCTGAGACACTACAGCATGTGTTCCCGGAGAAAATTGGTATACAATGGGAGGATGCGGAAACGGTCACCATGCATTTCTTCCCATTTACGGATGCCATCCCATTGGTGGTCAAGCAAAAAGAAATACGTAAAAAGGATATCGCCGCATTTGGTTTGCTAAAAAGTTACGAGAAGGCACCATATACAGAATTAAAGTTAATACTTCGTGGTGACAAAAGTTAAAAAGTGAACAATCCTTCCTGCAATTCGTCTTGCGTTTCTTTGATATTTTCCAATTTCGTGGAAATACTAAGGACAAATTCACGCAATTGCAGAAAGGAATTTTTTATGAATCATTTAAAGTATCTGGGAATCAAATTCATTGTAATTGGCATTGCTATCCTATCCATTTATGGCATGTTCGATCATGTTCCCATCCCAAATCTCATTATCATGAGCGCAATTGCAACGGGGGTTTCCTATATCATTGGCGATGCGTTGATACTGCGCCGCTATGGAAATCTTGCAGCCACGATTGCCGACTTTGTACTTATGGCAGGTACGCTTTGGGCTTTAAGCTTGATGTTTGTGGGTCCGGGACAGCCAATACTGCTGCCTACATTGTTTTCTTCGTATTTCATTCTTTTTTGTGAACCATTCATTCATGCTTATATACTCGAAAACGAACATGAGCGAAAAGCACATGACGAGAACGAGGAACATCATGCCGCACCCGCTCTTCACCAGGCACGCTTGCAAACGGAATTTGCTGAAGAAAACAATGCGGATGATTTACAGAAAAAAGATGATTAAAAATGGGCTGGCTACACCAATCAGGTGCGACCAGCCCAGCATGTTTTTTGCCGATTCCTATGATGCAAATCCCACAATTCCAATGTTCTGTCTCCCAATCACTTAGTTGACATTAGCGTGAAACTGTAATATCTGTTTCTTCCTCTTGTGACGTTGTCCCTCGTTTAATAAAGAAGGAAAGAATTAAAGCTATTACCGCAAAAATGGTAGAAATCATAAATGCATGATTGATCCCCTCTACAGTTGCCAAATTGGTCGCGTGTAAAAGATCTCCCTTGTCTTGCGGATTAAATCCATGCGAGATAATAATATCCTTTATGCTATTTTTTGCTTGGTTGGTCATCACCGTTACAAGGAATGCCGTTCCAATAGCACCGGCAACTGCCCTGATTGTATTTACCATTGCAGTGCCATGGGAGTAAAGTCTTTGTGGCAGCTCATTTAATCCCGCCGTCATAATCGGCATCATGATCATGGACATACCAAACATGCGGATCGTGTAAATGGTAATCAAATAAGCATATCCCGTAGAATCGGTCAATTTGGTAAACAAATACGTTGTGACGACCGTAATCAGCAAGCCTACAATGGCGAGCGGCCGGGCACCAATCTTATCGAATAGCTTACCGGTGATTGGAGACATAATTCCCATCACAACAGCCCCTGGCATCAGCATCAGACCGGAATTCATCGGGCTGACTCCAAGGATATTTTGTAAATAAATAGGAATAAGCAGCATTGGTGCAAACATGGCAACCGTCAGAGCAATGTTGATGACAGTAGTCAAAGAAAAAATACCGCTTTTAAACACTCTAAAATCGAGCATCGGTCTTTCGGAACGCAACTCTCTCATGATAAATAGCGCTAAGCCAACAACACCAATAATCAGCGTGATGATAACAGATGGACTATCCCATCCGTGGTTTCCAGCGGTACTTGATCCATATAAAATCCCGCCAAATCCAAGCGTCGATAAGATAACTGCAATCACGTCAATTTTGGGAAATGTTTGTTTGGTAACATTTTTCAAGAAAATCGGCGCGATAATGATATCGATCAATGCAATCGGCAAAATGATGAAGAACAATAAGCGCCAAGAATAGTTTTGTACAACGAACCCGGATAATGTCGGCCCAACTGCCGGTGCGAAAATCATCGCAATACCGATTAATCCCATGGCCCCTCCCCTTTTTTCAACAGGGAAAATAGCAAGGATGACGGTAGTTAGCAATGGCATGATAATACCTGCACCGATTGCTTGGATCACGCGTCCCGTCATCAAAATCGTGAAATTAGGTGCGATACCGCATACCAATGTTCCTACTGCAAACAAACTAATGGAAGTGATAAATAACTGTCTCGTTGAAAATCTTTCCATTAGAAATGCAGTAACGGGGATAAGCACGCCGTTGACGAGCATAAAACCTGTCGTAATCCATTGGGCTGTGCTCTCCGTAATTTTAAGGTCCTCCATAAGCGATGGCAAAGCAACGTTCATTAAGGTTTGGTTCAATAGGGACACAAATGCGCCCAGCAGCATGACCACAAGGACTGGTCCCTTTTTTATTGCTTGTGTTGTGTCTTCCATTCTATCACTCTCCTAGTATTTGATTGGCATCAACAATGATTTCAGCCACTTATTTCTTCATGTACATTTCAGCCAAGCAATCAGCTGTTGCTTTTTTTCTCTGCTGCTTCCAAATTTGCTAACATTTTTTTAGAAATAGTCAGCAATTGTTCCATTTCCTCTTCAGACAATCCCCCAAAAAAAGTATCGATAAATTTTCTTCTTGAGACAGACATTGTTTGCAATGCCTCTCTTCCTTTTTCGGTCAGGTCCAAGTAAACGACTCGGCGATCCACTTCATCTCTTTTTCGCGTGATGTAGCCTTTTGTCACCAGCTTATCGGTAATCCCTGTCAGTCCGCCTGTAGTAATGTATAAACTTTTTGCCAGTTGGGATGCTCGCTGCGGTCCCTCATTGTTCAATTTATATAAAACCAATGCTTCTGTTCTGGTGAACTTTAATTTGATATGTCGTTTCCATTCTTTGGTGCCAATGTTCATCATCTTTCGGATTGTTTTTTCCAGTTCAATTAAATCATCATCCTTCATTAAAAACACCTCACGAAAAGTATCTTAGCGCTAAACTATTTACTGACAAGGCAATATTATACGCTGCTCGTAAATCCGTGTCAAGAATTTCATTTCATTTTTTATAGGTAAAGAAAATATAAAATTGGGCTGTATTCATGTCATTTGCTATGACAGCCACGTCCGGCTCCAGCGCCCAGCAACTAGCAGAGCTTTTTGATGGGGCGAGTAATCGCAGCCCCAAAGTGCTCCAGTTTGTACGTTGCTAAACGAGCGCTTGCGCCTTTGTTCTAATCCTTTCATTAAATGGTCAGTTTTTACAAACGCGCGGCAGTTCTCATGCATATGATGCGTTGGAGGGGATTGATATTAATGTCGACACAAGCTTTGCCGGCAATAGTTCAAACGTTTGTTTTAAATCGGGACCCAATTAAAATATACTACCCGCAAGTAATCGGGCTGTCAGATATCCAAGTGCAGCAAACCGTAAATCGGAAAATATTGCAAACCATACAAACGATAATTCGGGATGAGTATGTGCAACAACAGGCAAATACATTCGCTCAAATGCTTGGCACATTTGAAATCAAAAATAACCAGCGGGGCATTTTTAGCCTAACTTTTTCAAATTACGCCATTGCAAGCCAGCATGCAAACGGACTGACGATTATGAAGTCACTGACCTGCAACATGCAAACAGGAAAAGAAGAAAAGCTGCATACGCTTTTCAAACCAAACAGCAATTATATTGATGTCCTTTCAAGGCATGTGGAACAGCAAATCAAAACAAGAAACATTCCGCTCATAAATTCCTTCAGCCACATCAAGGAGAATCAGGATTTTTACATCGCCGATAAGACACTTGTTCTGTATTTCCAGCAGTACGAACTGACACCACATTACTTCGGATTTCCGATCTTTCCGATTTCCATATACACATTGGAAGATATCATACCCAATGATGGGGTATTGGCAAATCTGGCAACCAATTCGTAGTTTCAAATTGGCTGCCTTTTCTTTTTTAAATTGCTATTGCAATCATCTCGAAAACTGGTAAGCTAGTTAATGATATTCTTAGACAAGCTGAAAATTTGAAAGAAGGTTTTTGCCATGAATACGAGGAAAATACCTGTGACTCCGTTATTTATCATTGGTTTGCTTTTTTTAATATTGTTCGGCCTGATCGCTTTCGGCGTCAGCGGCAATCGCGATTGGGTGCGCCGCTTCGATATGTACTGGATTGACCATATTCAAGGATTGGCAAGCGAAGGGCTGACAAGCTTTATTAAAGTATTTACGGAACTAGGCGACGTCCGTGTAGTCATTGTGTTGACTATATTGATCGCAGCTATCCTGTTTGTAAAAAAACGTTTTGCAGATGGTCTTTGGTTTGGTGGGACAATTTTGTTTTGTGCGGTAATTATTGAAATGTTATTGAAGAAAATATTTGACCGCGAGCGACCCGATATCATGCAATTAATCAGTGAAACCGGGGCAAGTTTTCCAAGTGGACATGCTACTGCTACAACGATTTTCTATGGATTTATCGGTCTTGTACTCGTATTGTCCGCAAAGAAACTTTCCGCAATGATTTGGACTGGCTTGATTTCATTTTTACTTATTGTGTTCATTTTATTGAGCCGCGTATATCTTGGCGTTCACTACCCAACAGACGTCGCAGCAGGATTTTGTTATGGGATGGCGGCCGTATTTATTTCCATTGCAGCATATGCGCTCTTACAGCAACCATTAAGGGATTTTTTGAACAAAGTACATTTGAAAGACCAGAGCAAGCCAATCAACGAAAAACGCAGAAGACAGTATGACTGAGGTTGTTTTTTCAATGATTCTCTGCCCACTTCTTGTACACTTCGCTTTCTCGGGGCGACTGATTAGCCTGGGGAAGTGGAGTGTATTTCGTTTTGCAGCAAAGTATGCGGGAAAGTATCACTTTATTTTGGAGTATTGCTCGCTATTTAATCAGGGGTAATGTGCTGATACCATTTTTCACACCGCTGTTTGCTCACTTTCGAGCAAGAGCGATTTACTTTCCACAGTGTGTTGAATACTTCACAGATTTTGTCGAATACTTCACGATTACAGCATTTTACTTTCCAATCCATGTCGAATACTTCAAAAGAGCATGGATCAAGGATGGCCCATGCAGCCCCACAACCAAGATAGCCCCCATAATGGACATCTTTTAATCTACAAAACAAGGCACAGGTCGGCGAAAATGCGAGCCAATTGGCTGTCACCCAGCCGCAAGATCCGTGGAGGGCCAAGACGTCGTAAAAAATGCGGCTGTCTTTTAACTTTTTCGAGAGCTATGAGCCAGTCATCGATTCCACACTTTGATTTTTCCCGGCAGCAGCAGTGAGAGCGCAACAACTGCCAAGCAAAATATAAAACAAATGATTGCAACCAGGTGCAGGTGGGCCTGGTCAACATGCGCATTGAATGTCATTCCAAGCAGGCTGCCGGATAAAATGGATCCAAGGTAGCGGCTTGTTTGAAACAATCCGGAAGCAGATCCTGTATCCTCCGGTTTCACATGTTCATATAATGCCGTTTGTGCGGAAATATTGTTAAACCCATTACTCATTCCGAGAACGGACATGATCACTAAAAACCAGATCAACGGCGAAGTTTCCCGATAGGTTAGCAGCAGCCCCGTTCCAACAAGTAGCAGTATTGCACCAATAACCATTGGCAACTTTGAACCATGATGATCAATGATACGACCTGCCAGCGGCGATACAATGACGCTAAATCCCGCCAAAGCAAGCATGATTAACCCAGTATGTTCTTCGCTGTAACCTCGAAACTGCTGCAAAAACGTAGGAAAACCAAAGAAATAGCAATAATAGATTAAGTTGATACTCATAAACTGGGCGTACACCAGCGTTGCATTTTTGTTTTTCTTCAATCCAGCAAGATCGATAAATGGCTCGTTCCGTCTTTTTTCCTGCAAATAAAACAACAGACTGCCAATGATGAAAACGCCAAGTGCCCACCAGCGAATATTTTGATCCAGTGACAGCAGAAATAAAATCAAACCAGCAATAGTCACGATGAACAGCGCAATTCCCAGTCCATCAATTCGTTTCAAATCAAACGATGCCTGCTTCGGCTTAGGCAGAACAATAACAGCCAACACAATGCCTAAAATGATAAATGGCAGATTGACTAAAAAGATGGACGGCCAATCCCATGCGCCAATTAAAAAGCCACCGATAGATGGGCCAAACGCTGCAGAAGTTGAAGCAAAAATAGACAATACAGCCAATGCCTGCGCTTGTTTTTTTGTAATATTCGTCCGAACCATGCTCATTCCGCTTGGGAACAGGGTGGAACTGCCAATTGCTTGCAATGCCCTGCATCCGAGCAAGAATAAATAACTTGGCGAAAATGGCGCTAGCAAGCAGGAAACAGCAACAAGCACCATTCCCGTCAAAAACATCCGTTTAGCTCCGAACATGTCACTTAATTTACCCATTACCGGCTGCCCGGCAGCGCTGGCCAAATAAAAAATGGAAATCAGCCAGGAAGCATCTGCAAAAGACAGCTCGTATTCATGCTCAAGTCTTGTTAATGCAACGGAAATCATTGAAGAATTCAGCGGATTCAGCATCGTTCCCAGTCCAATTGTAATTACCAGAGTCCAAGGGTTCCGTATGAATTTTTGTATCGTTGTTTCGCTCATTTTTTACACCAACATTTCAATGTTATCTTATTTTACATGATTGGTCGCCGGCGGGCAAAAATCCAACGTGTTCCTTCCTATCAGAAGGAAATCAAGGGATCCAACGAAAAAGATTTACAAGAAATCCAATGCATTCCTTCCTATCATTTCCTATCTTTAAACCAAGTATTTTTCTTTATATAATGCTGAAATTGGTATATTCTAAAAGTAGCAATACCATTTCATTTACAGAGGGGTAATCGCATGACAATGAAAAAAACACTAACGTTGGCAGGATCTGACTCCAGTGGCGGAGCAGGTATGCAAGCCGACTTGAAAACCTTTCAGGAATATGGCGTTTATGGTATGACCGCGCTGACTTCCATTGTAACAATGGATCCAAAAGCGGGCTGGAGTCATAATGTTTATCCGCTTGATGTGGATATCGTAAGCAAACAGCTCGATACGATTCTTTCCGTCGGGATTGATGCGATGAAAACAGGAATGCTCGGTTCCGTTGATATTATCGAGCTAGGTGCTCGCAAAATAGATGCGTTTAAATTGGACAAGGTTGTTATCGACCCGGTTATGGTGTGCAAGGGCGAGGATGAAGTATTACAACCGGAAAATACAGACGCAATGCGCGAACTGCTTTTGCCACGCGCTACAATTGCTACACCAAATCTGTTTGAAGCTGGTCAACTAGCTCAGACCGGCCCGCTGAAATCGATTGATGACATGAAAAACGCTGCAGTAAAGATTATTGAACTGGGTGCTAAAAATGTTGTCATCAAAGGCGGTAAAGCATTACAACATGAAAATGCAGTCGACCTGTTCTATGATGGTGAGTCATTCACTTTATTGGAAAATGAAAAAGTTGATACTACTTACAATCACGGGGCCGGATGCACATTCGCCGCAGCCATCACAGCCAATTTGGCACTTGGAAAATCGGTAAAAGATGCTGTTTCTGCTGCCAAAGATTTTGTTTATGCAGCAATTAAGCATGGTTGGAAACTCAATGATTTTGTTGGACCGGTTATGCATGGTGCATACAATAAATTCAGCAAATGATTTTTTCGCTTTATAAATATGCTCCCCTGCCTGTGTACATAGCAGACAGGGGTTTTTAGTTGTTTTCTTATCCCCTTATACTCGTGTCCCCGTGCTTTCCACAAAAATGGCTTCGATCATATGATGAAATGAGAAAAATCGCTTTGTTCGGTAGCTCATTAGCCTTGATGAACTACCAAACCGCAAAAAAATCTCTCCATTCGGTAGCTCATACCCTGAATGAACTACCGAACGACGGAAAAATCTCTGCGTTCGGTAGCTCATAACCTGGATGAACTACCGAACGACGGAAAAATCGCTTCATTCGGTAGCTCATAACCCGGATGAACTACCGAACAACAGAAAAATCTTTTCATTCGGTAGCTCATACACCGGATGAACTACCGAACAACGGAAAAATTTCTTCATTCGGTAGCTCATACACCGGATGAACTACCGAACAACGGAAAAATTTCTTCATTCGGTAGCTCATACACCGGATGAACTACCGAACAACGGAAAAATTTCTTCATTCGGTAGCTCATAACCCCAATGAACGACTGAACAACAGAAAAATCTTTTCATTCGGTAGCTCATACACCGGATGAACTACCGAACAACAGAAAAATCTCTCCATTCGATAGCTCATACACCGGATGAACTACCGAACAACAGAAAAATCTCTCCATTCGGTAGTTCATAACCTGGATGAACGACTGAACAACAGAAAAATTTCTCCATTCGGTAGCTCATAACCCCGATGAACGACTGAACAACAGAAAAATTTCTCCATTCAGTAGCTCATAACCCCGATGAACGACTGAACGACGGAAAAATTGCTTCATTCGGTAGCTCATAACCCCGATGAACTACCGAACAACAGAAAAGTCTCTCCATTCGGTAGCTCATAACCCACACGAACGACCGAACAGCAGATAAATCACTTCTTTCGGTAGCTCATAACCTGTAGCAATAAAATTATTTCCCTACATAACAATTTTTTGTTTAACCAGCCCTGCAGTATTTTTCATTATTTTCATTTCCAGATTTTTTTACTTGCACATTAAATGTGGTTGGGATTATGATATACGTGTAAGATTTTAATAACGTTTGAGATGATTTGCTGAAAAGCGCTTATTTTTTTATACAAGTTTTGCCTTAGGTAAACATAATTAACTAAAGGAATGTTTTTGAGAGGTGATGAAGATGGGTGAACATCTACAACACGCAGCCACAAAAGATTCAGGCTGGCTAAGACGCAGTTCTAACTTGAGTCTGGAAGAAGTGAACGGTTCCGTAAAAATACCGGAACATGCTGGCTTTTGGCGGAAATTTTTCGCCTTTGCCGGTCCCGGTTCTTTGGTGGCTGTCGGTTATGTCGACCCGGGAAACTGGGCAACATCGATTGCTGGCGGATCGCGTTTTGGCTACACGCTATTATCGATTATCCTGATTGCCAACCTAATGGCAATGCTATTGCAATCACTGGCATCCAAACTGGGTATTGTAACAGGCAGGGACCTAGCACAAGCAACAAGGGATGCAACTGGTAAAAAAACAGCTTTTGTTCTATGGATATTAACGGAACTGGCTATCATTGCCACAGATTTGGCAGAAGTCATCGGTTCGGCGATTGCGCTAAATTTGCTCTTTGGCATCCCAATGTTGGCAGGTATATTAATTACTACGGTAGATGTATTCTTGCTGCTTCTGTTGCAGAAGAAAGGATTTCGCATTATTGAATCGATAGTCATCGTGCTGATGGTAACGATTTTCGGTGTGTTTGCCTTTGAGGTTATTGCTTCCAAACCGGAAGTTTCCGAGCTGCTGAAAGGGTATATACCAAGCAAAGAAATTGTTGTCAATCCGGAGATGCTATTCATTTCACTCGGAATTTTAGGTGCAACGGTAATGCCGCATAATCTGTACTTGCACTCTTCCATTGTACAATCGCGACAATATAAACGGACGGCAGCCGGAAAAAAGGAAGCCATTAAATTTTCCGCCATGGATTCTACACTTTCCTTGTCGATTGCTTTTTTGATTAACTCAGCCATATTGATCCTTGGGGCTTCTGCATTTCACGGCATTGGGGTACAGGTTTCCGAAATCGAGGAGGCATACCGCTTACTAAGCCCAACAGTTGGTGTCGGTATTGCCAGCACATTATTCGCAGTCGCTTTGCTCGCTTCCGGGCAAAACTCGACGATTACAGGCACCTTATCCGGGCAAATTGTGATGGAAGGTTTTATCCACATGCGCATATCGCCTTGGCTGCGCCGTATTATCACGCGGCTGCTGGCTGTTATTCCGGCGTTTTTCGTAACATGGCTGGCTGGCTCTAGGGGAACTGCTGATTTGCTGCTATGGAGTCAGGTTGTACTCAGTTTACAGCTGCCATTTGCTGTGGTGCCGCTTGTAACGTTTACAAGCAGCAAGAAGAAAATGGGTGCCTTTGCAAATGGGCCACTTGTCAAAACGCTTGCCTGGATTTGCACAGGCGTTATTATCGTGTTGAACGTGTTCTTAGTTTTTTATATTCTGGTTACCGGACATGATCTTGCCTGAACAAAGGCGCAAGCGCCCTTACAGGCTAAAAGCGCGACGTCCTGGGGCTGCGGTTACTCGACCCATCAAAACATCTGGGGCTGCGGTTACTCGACCCATCTAAAAACTTTGCTAGTTGCTGGGCGCTGGAGCCGGACGTGGCTGTCATAGCAAATAACATTCATACAGCCCAATTTTATACTCCCTTTACCTATAAAAAAAGCGTGCATCAGCACGCTTTTTTTTGCATCGTCATTTCCATGGAAAAACTTCGGGTGGGGTTGATTCAAAGGTCATATATTCTTTTTTCACCGGATGGTCAAAGCCGAGTTTATTTGCCCATAAAGCAATTTGCTGTCCCGGCTTGTTGACTTGCTGTCCATATTTTTGATCGCCGTACAATGGACAGCCGATTGCAGCAAATTGAACCCGAATTTGGTGGGGTCTGCCGGTATACAGCTTAACGCTTACCAAGCTAAGACCCTTTTTTTGACTAATCACCTCGTACGCCAGCTCTGCCTTTTTTGCATCTTTATGTTGCGCAGATACGACATGAACAATGTTTTTTCGCTGGTCTTTTGCTACGTAATGCTCCAATTTTGCTTTGGATTTCTTGGGTGTACCTCTTACGACCGCTAAATATTCTTTATCCAATTTCTTCCTACGGATTGTGTCCGATAGTCTGGAAGCTGCTTTGGATGTTTTGGCAAACACCATAACCCCTCCCACAGGCCGATCAAGGCGATGTACCAACCCAAGAAAAACATTTCCCGGTTTATTGTATCTTTTTTTCAAATCCTGTTTCAGCAGTGTAAGTAAATCCGTATCATGTGATTTATCAGCCTGAACCGGTATATTAACGGGTTTTTCAACCACAAGCAGATGATTATCTTCATAAATGGTAGGTATTTGCAATGCTATCTTCCTTTTCTTTTTTTATTTCTTGTAATATATCATATATCACATTTTCTTTTTTTCATGTATACTGTACATAGTAATATTAACATATTGTGAGGTGGCAAACATGCCTATTCCAAAAAACCACGATAAAATGGTCCGCAAATCCGCAAAAGAATATGTACTGGCAAAATTAAGCGAATGGATTATTGACGGTACCATGGAGCCAGGCGAAAAACTAAATGACAAACAGCTGGCAGATGCATTGGGTGTCAGCAGAACACCGGTTAGAGAAGCATTGCAGTTGTTGGAAGTGGAAGGCTTTGTAAAAATGTATCCCGGCAAGGCGACACAGGTAACAGAAGTGGACAGGGAAGCAATTTATGATTTACTGCCGCCGTTAGCAGTTTTGCAAGCGCTGTCAGTGAAGCTGGCAATTCCTTTGGCAACAAAAGAAACGATTACGCAACTTGAAAAAACAAATGAGGAATTTGCCGAGGCAATTCATGATGAAAATTATTTCCATGCATTAAAGGTAGACGAAGAATTTCATCAAATTATCGTTCAGACAGCTGCTAACCCATACATCGACAAAATTGTCGGCTCTCTGCAGTCGCATGTTAGAAGGTTATTTTTTTATAATTCGATCATACTTCGGGACAAGTCCGTCGAAGAACATAAGCAAATTATCCAATACATGAAAGATGGCAATACCGAAAAAGCAGCTGACGTGATGCATGAAAATTGGGTCAGTGCAATCGATGCCTTTCGCACCCTTCAGAATAAACAAGAAATCGACTCCCTTTGATTATTTTTTCCGTCTCAAGAAATCTATTCCATTGGAAAAGCTGGTCCCTGAAACAGGAACCAGCTTTTTTGTAGGTAAAAAAAGTATAAAATTGGGCTGAATTAATGTCATTTGCTATGACAGCCACGTCCGGCTCCAGCGCCCAGCAACTAGCAAAGTTTTTAGATGGGGCGAGTAACCGCAGCCCCAGATGTTTTGATGGGGCGAGTAATCGCAGTCCCAGGACGTCGCGCTTTTAGCCTGTAAGGGCGCTTGCGCCTTTGTTCTGCACATTATCAAAATCATTAATTCATAGATTGATGCACAGATTCTTTTACCGTCCCCTTGTCGCGGATAAGGACAATCAATGTCGTAACAATCAAGACTGCCAGTGCAGGTAGCAGCCAGCCAAGACCTTGGGAATACATTGGCAAATAACTTTCATAGAAATGCAGGATTGGCTTCATCCAACCGAAATAAGCAATCCCAAGCGAGTCACACAAAGCCTTAAACCCATCCATGACACTAATTAAGAATGTTACAACCGACACACTTGCGTAAACCAACCTTGCATGATGGAACAATGCTGAAGAAAAAGTCAGCAGCATTAGCACAATTGCCAATGGATACAACAGCATTAGCACCGGAACGGAATATTTAATGATATCCTCCAAGCCAAAATTGGAAAAGATGAATGTAATCATTGTAAAGAAAGTAACCAGTACTTTGTAGCTGATTTTTGGAAGCAGCGTATGAAAATATTCTCCACAGGCTGTTATTAAGCCAATACTCGTCGTCAAGCAAGCCAAGATAATGATGACTGCCAAAATAACACTGCCTGTCGTACCGAAGTAATATGCAGCAGATTCACTTAATACCGGGCCCCCAGTCTCAAATAAACCGAATTTTTCCGTCGTTGTAGCACCAAGAAAAGCAATTCCAACATAAATCAAGCCAAGCAATGAACTGGCGATGAGCCCGGTTTTTGCTGTAATTTTGGTAATTTCTCTTTTAGACTTTACTCCAAGTGCTCGAATCGCTTGGATAACGATAATACCAAACACAAGTGATGCGAGGGCATCCATCGTGTTATAGCCTTCCGTAAAGCCTTTTAGAAATGCACCGTTCTGATAAGCATCCTGCGCCGGCTGAATCGATCCAATCGGCTTTACAATCGCCACCGTCAATAATACAACTAATAAAACAATAATTCCCGGTGCGAGTACTTTTCCAATATTATCCACCAATTTGGCGGGAAACAAAGCAAAAACCAAAGTTATTCCAAAGAAAAGCAATGTAAATAGAAATAGTCCAAGCTGTAAATGTGTTTCACCTACAAATGGTGCAATCCCAACTTCATATGCCACCGTGCCTGTACGGGGAGCCGCGAAAAATGGGCCGATTGTCAAATAAAGCAATACAGTAAAAACAACACCATATATCGGATGAACTCTGCTGCCTAATTCCTGCAAGTCCTTGCTTCCGGAATACCCCATTGCCAATATTCCCATCAGCGGCAAACCGATCCCGGTTATTAAAAAACCAAGAACGGCCGTTGTAAGGTGTTCACCGGCATATTGACCAAGCTGTGCCGGAAAAATTAAGTTTCCCGCACCAAAAAACAGTGCGAAAAGCATTACTCCGATGAAAAAATAGGATGAAAATGATATTTTTGTTTTCATAAATAATCCTCCCAAGTATACCCACTAAAATGAATTTTCCGACATTTTTCTGCAATTTCAAATTGAGCATGAACTTATCATACAACTTTCGACAAAAAAATGCAATATATCGCATATTTATTTTTTGAATATTTGATGACGTATTGTTGATATTGAAAAAGGATGGATGGTAAGGAATTTTTGGGAGATGGAATTGCGGGTTGGAGCAATACTGAATTGCGTTGAGTATGCTCGCAAAGTTTTTTAGGGTGCAGGAAAAGTGCAGTGTGTTGCGTATGCGGACAAGGTTCTTTTAAAGGAAAACTTCATTCGTTAAGGGGGCTCTCTCCCCCATTGAATGTTCCCTGGTCCACATGGCGTGGGTTGGATAGTGTTGCTACACTCTAACCAGGAAATCAGGGATGTGGTAGCAATAGTCGTACTTAGCGACCTTCATTAGGTTATAGAGTACTTGTTAAGTTACTGCATGTTACGACCGTTTGCAGCGACCGTTACCCCCTTGGTTCCCCGTGACTTTAAAATAAAATTTAGTCGGCTTGCAAACCCGCATTTTACGATAAATTAGAAGATCCCATTTTGAAAAAAAGATTATCAAAATGGGGTGAATTTTTGTGAAGGACTGTGCATTTTTGTAATAAAGTGGAACATTTATCTACCTGTAGTGTTTGGCAAATGCAATCGACGACGGAAGATCTTCAATATATAAAAATCAATCTTGAATCTGCACATTAGGACAATGTTTTTTTAACTCAGCAATAAATTCGCTTTTGTTCTTCGGGGAAACTTTTACGCTTCCCAAAGTCGCGTTTTGATAAAAAATTTCTATTCCGTCCCTTGATGACATGATTCTATAACCCGTAAAAATTGCTGATGTAGGTGTAACCTTGGTTATTTTTTCATATGGAATTCGGCTCCTGAAAAGCCCGCCTCTAACAAATAAATGATTTGGAAAAAATTCATATCTAATAAAAAATGCGCTCCATAAGATAAGGCCGATTGATAAAGCGCACAGGGAAAGCACCACAATTGTCTCAGCAACAGTGCTTTTACTCAAAACTAGAGGAATTATACATACGGCAAGTATTATTAGTAACGTGATTGCTATAGTTATAACAAAAAATTTATCTATTTTTGAACGAAAAACCACATAATCACCTCAACACTTCTATACGGATCAAATATAATAAAGTTGCGTATTTAAAATTCCTCTAAAAATTTTGGATTTCATAAACAAAAAGTTATCCAACACTCTGACCCGACTGCCGCAAACCTTATGTCGCCTTCACCACAAGAAACCCCTCCAAATAGAGCATATCCTAAGGGCCAAAATGGTGAAACTTTTTACAAGCGGAATTACGTTATTTTAAACGGTAGCTTTTTTTTACAGACGGTACGATTTTATTCCAAAGCCACATTTCCCCCCTGCTGAGACTTGGGGATATTCCAGTTCATTTAGGCACGATAATCATACATATTTTCCCTTCGATCCTGAAATACAGGAATCCGCTCACGCACATCACGAACCTCCTGTAAATCAATTTCTTCTACATGAATCATTTCCTTGTTTTCACCGGTCCATAAAACTTTTCCCCATGGCGCTATTATCATGGAATTACCATTAAATGCATTGTTTGGGTCCATGCCTACCCTATTTACCGCGACGACGAAACATTGATTTTCAATTGCTCTTGCCTGCAGCAATGTTTTCCAATGATCAATACGGGCGTCCGGCCATTGTGCGGGGACAAAAATAATCTGTGCACCTTTTAATGCATAGAGGCGAAACCATTCAGGAAATCGCAAATCATAACAAATCATACCACCCATCTTTACACCATCCAATGTAAAAACATTTACCGTATTGCCGGGCTGTAAATAATGGTGTTCATCCATCAATCGAAATAAATGTGCCTTATCGTATTCGGCAATGATCTCACCTGATTTATTTGCAACATACATGGAGTTGTAATATCCTCCTGCCTTTTTCGTTGCAACCGATCCGCCAACAATTGCAATTTGCAATTGGCTGGATAATCTCTGTAATATCGCTTTTGTTTTCTCTCCATTATGGTCGGCAGTTTCCTGTAGCCGCGTCAAGTCATAGCCTGTATTCCACATTTCCGGCAATACAGCAATATCTGCACCGAGTCCAGCAGCTTCTTTGATTTTTTCCTCCGTATGGGCAAAATTAACTTCCGGCTGACCATACGCAACATCCATTTGAATGGCAGCAATTTTCATTTGATCCCCTCCTGTTGCTTACCATTATACGTAAGTCATCTGTACTTTTAAACATTAACAAATGTTGGGATTTGTCTTATAATGGATACCATTATAATCGATTTTTTTTGTGGAGGGTATGCAATGGAATTTTCAGAACGGCTTTCCGGACTCCCAGAACAATTTTTTGCGTCACTTGTACAAAAGGTAAAGAAAGCAAAAGACGAAGGCAGGGACGTCATTGATCTAGGACAGGGTAACCCCGACCAGCCAACACCGCCTCATATTGTCAAGGCATTGCAAGAAGCAGCTGCCGATCCGAAAACACATCGATATTCACCATTTCGTGGATTGGATGAACTCAAACAGGCAGCGGCTGATTTTTATAAACGGGAATATGGTGTGTCGCTTGATGCTGAAAAGGAGATAGCGATTTTATTTGGCAGCAAGGCAGGATTGGTAGAATTGCCGCTTGCACTAATGAATGAAGGCGATTTGATGTTGCTGCCCGACCCTGGCTACCCGGATTATCTTTCCGGCGTTGCGCTTGCCAAGGCAAACTATGAAACAATGCCATTACGAAAAGAAAATCATTATCTGCCGGATTATACAGAACTAACAGCATCCCAAAAACAGGCTGCAAAATTGCTGTATATCAACTATCCAAATAATCCAACCGGCGCAGTCGCGGATTTAGGCTTTTTCAATGAAACCGTACAGCTGGCAAAGGCTAATGATATTGGCATCGTTCATGATTTTGCTTATGGTGCAATTGGATTTGATGGAAAAAAACCAGTCAGCTTCTTGGAGGCAGAGGGTGCAAAAGAAGTCGGTGTGGAATTATACACGTTTTCGAAAACATATAATATGGCGGGCTGGCGGGTAGGCTTTGCGGCTGGCAATGCGAAAATAATAGAAGCGCTGGAAATATTGCAGGATCATTTGTATTGCAGCCTTTTTCCCGCTGTTCAGCTTGCCGCCGTTGCGGCGCTAACAGAAAGCCAGCAATGTGTACAGGATATGGTGAATCTGTACGAAAGACGTCGCAGCGTTTTGGTAGAAGCCTGTGAGGAAATAGGCTGGCATATTACTGCCCCTGCAGGCTCATTCTTTGCCTGGCTGCCAGTTCCAAAAGGCTTCATCAGTACATCATTTTCCGATTTTTTGCTGGAGCATGCAAATGTTGGCGTTGCACCTGGCAATGGGTTTGGCAAATACGGTGAAGGTTACGTGCGTGTTGGGCTGATTATAGCGGAAAGCCGGATCAGAGAGGCAATGAGACGAATTGGGAAGCTTGGACTGTTTAAGTAGTACGAGGGGGATTTATCTCTAAATAGTTGGTTAATGTGGAGAAAAAACAAATTAACAGTTAATATTTCGCATCAAAAAATAAACAAAATAGCATCTGGATTAGCAATAAATTTGGCACACAAAAAACGCTGGAATTCCAAGCGTTTTTTTATTTAATTTTTTCCAAAACTGCTTTGACGAAATCAGTTTTTTCATCCGCATATTTGTGTTTGATATTCTTGTTTAAAGTAGATAGATTTAGTTTAAGTTGTTCATATTCAGTTCTTGCTTTTTCGTTTTTTCTTAAATAATCCCTGAATTTCAACTGTTCAAGTAAATTTTATTTCCGCTTTGATACATATGAATTTGGTGAGTTCGAGGTTCTCCTTTACTAAAATAATGTCTGTCAGGCAAAATGTTTGTTCCTTTGTATGAATATCCCAATTCTTCTAAAGATGAAACACATTTTTCACCTTCACTAAATTTACTAATTTCAATCGCAATATCAATAATTGAAAAAGGGGGAACCCGCCTTATTTTGCTGGCTGTTCATCCACTTACGTCATTGGTATGAATAGCCCACAAATAAATGGCAATCCCGCCGAACATAATCCATGTACCGATGAGTAACTGCATATCTTCACTTAACGCCTATTTTTATCATCACATGGATGAGGTCGCATCCTTTTCAGCATCTTTTTTAAATTGCTTCCAAAAAGCTATCGAAATAATAATCATTAGAATCGCCATGGCAGCTACAAATACATAAATAGGCATGTATGCTGCATAAGCCGCTTCCGCAAATGCTTCATGTAACGCGTTTCTAACTTGCGGTACAGGGATTTTATCTATTGCGGGTTGCATGTCTGTCGATCCATTCGCCCCTTGTATTTTTTCCATTGCACCCTTTGGCATTTCACCCGGATGAATCCCATGTGCTTGCAACTTTTCCGGGATAAGACTCCCCAGCTTGCTGAACCCGTTTTGAATAAACGTTGCAAAGATTGTTGGTGAAATCGTCAAGCCAATTTGCCGCGCAACCGACAGTGTACCAATGGCACTTCCTTTTTGTTCACCTGCAGCGTTGGACGTAAGCACAGTTAAAGGTGCCCCTAGTACAAAACCAAATCCAATTCCAGCGATAACCGAAAAGATGATAAACAAAAGTTTCGTATCTGCAATAAGTCCCAATCCACCAAAGCCGATAATGGAAATAACACCTGCAAGGATAATTGTTTTAACTGGACCGTGTTTATCAACAAAACGCCCGCCTCCGCCTGCACCTATGCCGGAAGCCAGTGCAAGCGGCGTCATCCAGTAACCCGATTTTTCTGCAGGTATTCCAAGAATTTGCTGGGAAAAGGATGGAATGAAAATAACTGAACCAATAAATATACCGGATAAAAACCCCATCACAAGCGTCATCGAATAGGTTGGTTTTTTCAGCAAATGGTAAGGCAGTATTGCATCGACGTTGGTTCTCTCATTTCGTTTTTCCACGATGATTAAACCAGCAAATATGACAACGCCCAAAACAAGCAAGCCAAGGACGCCCATGCTTAAAAAGCTATCCAATAAATGACCTGTTCCAATATTATTTACAGCAAACATGATGCTTAGTATGGAGAAGGATAGCAGCGTAATACCCAAATAATCCGTTTTGGAAAGGGCATATCCCTTTGTTTCTTCCATAAAAAAAGTCCCGAAAATAAACAGCCCGATACCAATCGGAACATTGATAAAAAACAGCCAATGCCAGTTGCCGGTCCAGTCCATTAAAAAACTGCCGATATTCGGTCCCAATACCGATGCGATCCCGTTCATTGCTCCAAGCAACCCAAGCATGCTGCCCTGTTTCCCTTTGACAAAGGTACTTAAAACATGAGAGCTGGCGATGATGAAAACACCTCCGCCTCCGAACGATTGAAACAAGCGTGCTGCCAAAAACAAGCTGAAAGTCGGGCTTAGCGCAACCCCGAGCGACCCGATTGTAAATAATATAACTTCAATTAAAAACAGTCTTTTTCTGCCATAGCGGTCCGCAAGTTTTCCGACAATCGGTGTGGTTACAGCAAGCCCTAGTGTATATAAGGTAATCCCCCACGAACCTAATGTGGTAGATACATCAAAAGATGTGTTAATCGTTGTCAGCGCTGCACTAATAATCCCATTATCAAGTGCCGCCATGAAAACGCCAATAATTAATACAAAAAAACCAATATTTACCTTGTCTGTTTTATGTATCTCTGTCAAACCCACTCCATCTCCTACAGCTGCCTTATTTGACATATATGACAAAAATTTCTTCTTGGTTTACACATTTTATATTATGCTGACCCTTTTCTATTTGACAAAAGCATACCATATCCAATGAATCCTTTCATGTATGTTCATGGAAGGACAATTTATTGATAGGTGTTTTTTTGAAAAATGCCAAGTTTCGGGATGAAATGAGTTAAAAGTTCCGCGCAGTCGGGTGGGGGGTTAATACTTTGGGGAGGAACCGAACAGGCTCGGCTTCGTCCAGTGTTTATTATCTTTGTTTAAATATTCATTCCTTCAAGCTTCTGCTGGCAAAGGGATTGCTGGCAACGTTTATCAGTGACCTTTTACTGCAAAACTGCTGCCAAAAGGGCTCTGACAACGTCTATCAGTTACCTTTTACATCAAAACCACTGCAAAAAGGGCACTGACAACGCTTATCAGTTACCTTTTATTGCAAATTCACTGCCAAAAAGGCACTGACAAAGTGAACGAAAAAGACCATGCAAGCTATTTAGAGAAATTCCCGTCCCCCAACAGAAAAATGCTGCCACTCATACGGTAGCATTGCTTGATATTTTGGCTGCAAAAATCGGTCGTCAATCAATGCAATGGTGCCTTGATCGAATTCGGTGCGGATCAGTCTGCCGCCGGCTTGCAGTACCTTGTTCATGCCAGGATACACATACGCATAATCATAGCCATTATGGCCATTGGCTTGAAAATATTCCTTGATGATATCGCGTTCCACGCCGATTTGCGGTAATCCAACTCCGACAATCATCACCCCTTGCAGTCGGTTCCCTTTCAGATCCACGCCTTCTGAGAAAATCCCGCCAAGTACAGCAAAGCCAACAAGTCTCCATCTTGCATCATCCTGTTCCCGAAAAGCAGCTAAAAAATCCTCCCGCTCAGGTTCCGTCATGCCAGCGTCCTGGACGATTGTTTGTACATCTGGAGCAGCTGCGGCGAAGCGCTCGTATACCATTTTCATGTATTTATACGACGGGAAGAAAATTAAAAAGTTCCCATCCCTGTTCTCCAATAAACGAACCATAAACTGCACCATTGGCTCCAATGTCCGCTCACGATCACGGAATCGTGTGGATAGCGGCTGAATAATCACCTCTGCATTATTACGGTCAAACGGCGATGGAATAGATAGCACATAATCGTCCGCCTTTCCACCAAGCAAATTCATATAATAGCCAGCCGGTGTCAATGTTGCTGAAAAGAAAATTTTCGAACGAAAACCTTTGCCCATTTGTTTTAACTGGTGGGATGGGTCCAGACAGAATAGCTTGAACGCCACATCATTGCCATCTATTGTCAAATAACTTGTAAACCGATCATCGTACAGTCTGGCAATCTTAACAAACGCCTGCGCTGCGAAATACGTATCGAGCAACAGCTCATCCGCCTCTTCGCCTCGCATTAATTCTTCTTCTGCGTCATATGCAAACTCATCCGCCTTATGGACAAGCTTTTCATCCAAATCCTTTTCCAGTACTCGGTTTTGCTTCTTTTTTTCCAACAGATGATCATTCACTGCCTTTGCGGATTTGGCAATAGCCTCATTCTTTCCTTTGTACATCCGATACAGCGAAAGAAAGTCAGACTTATTTACGGTCGCCGAATACATTTCCCTCGCCCGGTCAACCAGATTATGTGCTTCATCTATTAACAGCACCGTCTTTTTCTTTTGTTCCTCAAACAGACGCTGCAGTGAAACACGCGGATCGAATATATAGTTATAATCACAAATGACAACATCTGATGCATAAGCCAAATCAAGCGAAAACTCAAACGGGCAAACCATATGCTTTCGGGCATATATTTCAATGACCTCCCGTGACATCAGTGATTCATGCTGCAAAATATCTAAGATTGCCCCATTAATCCGATCATAGTATCCATTGGCAAACGGACATTCCGTTTTATCACAATTCACCTTATCCTGAAAACAAATTTTATCTTTCGCCGTAATCGTGACAACTTTTAATTCCAGACCGTTAGCAAGTAACATTCGAAAAGCTTCCTCAGCCGCGGTGCGTGTGATGGTTTTGGCCGTCAGATAAAAGATCCGTTCCAAATGTCCCTCACCAATTGCTTTGACCGCTGGGAAAATGGTAGAGATCGTCTTGCCTATCCCTGTTGATGCTTTGGCAAATAAAGTCTTTTTTTCTTGAATCGTTTTATATACGGAGCCCGCTAGCTTACGTTGGCCGTTCCGGTAATTTTCAAATGGAAATGCCAAGGCCTTTGTGCTTTCATCCCTTTGCTGAAGCAGCTGCAATCGCAAACTGGCATAGGGCTCATACTGCGCCACGACATCCATGATAAAATCAGTCAGCTCTTGGCGTGTCATTTGGCGCTGGTATTTTTTCACCTCTTCCGTACGCACTTGTACATATGTCAGCTGGACAGTAATATCTTCCAGTTCATTATCTTTTGTATAAATATATGCGTACACACAAGCCTGGGCCCAGTGAACCGGATACGTGTCCTCCGTAATCAATTCCAAGGGTCCTGATGTCGACTTGATTTCATCAATTGTTATCGCTCCATTATCCGCTATGAGCAATCCATCGCAACGTCCTTCAATTTGAAACACCATATCCTTGTATGGAATTTCCGTCTTTAAAAAAACTTCCTTCCGATCGTTTTCCCCATACGTTTTTTGAATGCGCTGGTGTATTTTTGTGCCATCCAGCAATGGTGTAGCCGACCGAAATCCGGTTTCGATGCTTCCACTGCGGTAAACATATTCCACCAACATCCTTGCCGAAATCCGAATTTCATGTCTGGCGTCCTCCGAGATTTTCTTATCCATAGTGAATGAAATTCCCCAATCTATCATAATATGGAAAACTATCCGTTAACAGTTCATTTGTTCTTATCTTTATAATACAAGTATAATGGTTTCACCGTTATATTTCACTAAGAATGAAGCATCCATAGGAAGGAAAATTATGCTCGGTAAGAAGCAAAAGCTGGAAGTCGCGGGTTTTCTATTTACTTGACACTCTTAAAACAATTGCATGCACCGTTTCACTGCAGGCAGATCTGCCGGCGCCCAGTCCAAACTTAAAAGTTCATTGGGCTTCAGCCATTTCAAGGCCATGTGCTCTGTTAAAGTTGGGGGCACTTCCATTAATTTGCATAGAAAAGTTGTTAGATGAACGATTGCGAATTCATACTGGTGGACAGTTTGTTCAACCAGTCCAACTATTTCAATCGTACATTTCAATTCTTCCTGTATTTCACGTTTTAATGCCGCTTGGGCGGACTCACCTTTTTCTATCTTCCCGCCCGGAAACTCCCATTTATAAGCAAGATCTTTGGACGGCCCCCTTTGCGTACAGAGAATGCGGTTGTTCTTCATAATAATCGCGCCGACCACTTGAATGGCCTTTTTCACTTTTTCCTCAGCTCCCTTACATCTGCTGCCAATCCAGACAAATAGGCATCACTGCAGCATCCTTTTCCACCGCGTAAAATTTCTTCTATATAATGCGCAGGCGGTGCCACTTCCGCTTGCTTGTTGACAACCAGAAATGTCAGTGCAGCAGCGATCGATCCATTATCCAGTCGCACAGGTACAATCGCGGGACGGTATCTTCCAGTGGCCACCCCTTCCCGCCAGTACAAGTATGGAATCGCCGCTTGGTCAATTTCGTACAGCTTCCCTTCAACCGTTCCGCCTTCTTCTACCATGTCTGCCCTCCCGCCATCTGTCAGCACCATACTATAACGCAGCTTGTAACCATCCAGCATACCACGCCCGATTACCTTTTCAAAAAATTGATTGGCATCCTGCGCTTTAAAACGTACGTTATCCATACAGCTGCCATAAGCAAAATAATAGAATCGCTCATTTTTAAGCAGCTGAAAAACAGACCAGTCCCCGCTTTGTATCAAATCCTGCTTGATGGTTTTCGTACGATGGGAGATGACATAGACATAAGCCAAAAAATCTCCTCTATCCGTATGAACCTTTTGCGTGATCCGTTGATACAAATTATCTTCCCGCTCCGGCTCAAAATCCTCCAGTTCATCCAGCCTCTCCAGCAATTTGTCATTTATTTCATAAAGCTCACCGTAAACCTTCTCTGATCCATATCTTTGCATAACTGGATAATCCTCACTCGTGGTAAACAATTTCCCGGCAGTCCATGCCTGCTCAGCAACACACTTTACACCATTAAGTAAATGATGATTACGCTCCCCTTTTCGAAGCGTACCATACACAAAAACATCGCTTGCTCTTCCCATAGCCCCTCATCCCCCAAAATGTATATAATCCTATACTCCAATTATCAAAAAAACTAGTCACCCACTGAAACATTTTCACACTTCTTTCGTACATATACTATCAACATAACAAAGGGGAATATGATAAATATGTTGTTTTTTTCAAAAGAACTGCTGCTTTCTTTCGCGCCCGTCATGATTGCGATAATGGCTGCTATTGTAACAGGTACAGTTATTTTTCAGGTAAGTGCCAATTTAAGCAGACGCAAAAGGTAGGTTTAATTGCCGCATCCATCCCACCGGGGCGCTGGAGCCGAAATGGCTCTGTCCCTAGAAGTGACATTGTACATCCCAAATTTATACTTTCTTTCAGACAAAAAGACCCTGTGGCATTATCCGCCACAGGGGTCCAAAATCTTTTCCGTCAATTGCTGCTCCAGTCTTCAAGTAATACCTCAACTGAATGATTCAGACTTTCTTTCGCTTCTTGCGTGATGAATTTAGCCATCGCTTTGTTGTTCAAATGTTTCAAGAATCCTTCCATCTTTTTAACTGCCTGATCATTATGTCCTTTATTTAGTTGATGCTCCGCTTGGTTTAACTTGTTTATAAGCGTTCTCGCCAATGGATGATCAATGTCGCCAGAATGTTCATAGTCAGTGATGTCTTGTTTGATCGATGAAAGTGATACCTTTTCTTTAGCTTCTGATAGATCAATCTTGTATCTGGCAAAGCCATCTGTCCCTATGCCCTGATAAGTGATATTCTCATTTTCTTGGATGAACTGTCGTGCATCCGGTGATGACTGGAATGTGAGCAAAGGGTTTCCGCTAATTGGCGCAAATGACCAATTGTCATCTGCAGACGGATCAATCGTACCGTTTTGTTGGATATAATCGATTACCACTTGTCTATTTTCTGCTTGTGGTGAAAGGACAATTTGGCTGCCATCTATGTTTGGAAAATTACCCCCGCCACTAGCACGATAGTTATTTGTTGCAACGAGAAATTCTTGTTCATCCACTACTGGCTGCCCATTGTACTGCAGGTTTACAATACGATGGGAATCTGGATGGATTAGCTCACCATTACGGCTATAGCGGGTTGGCTCCGTTACATCAATTTGATAGGTGACACCATCGATTACATCAAAATTGTATGTTGGAAAATCATCGTTGACCAAAGCCTGTTCCTCTGATGCATTGGAATCGATTTGATTAAACTGGCCAGCAGCCATTTCCAACCATTCACGTACCTGTTTTCCGTTTAGTTTCACGACTTCTAGTGTATTTGGATACACATAAAGGTCAGCTACGTTTTTAATGGCAATCGGGCCTTCAGGAATATACGTATAGTAGCCGGCTCCACCTCTACCGCCTGCCTTAAATGGCGCAGCTGCTGATAAAATCGGCAATCCTTCATATTCGGTACCCTGCACAGCTTGTTCGGTATACCATTTTTGTGCGTCGGAAACAATTTGTACGGATGGATCGTCTTTGACAAGTGCAAAGTAACTGTAAATTGGTGCGGTTGTTTCACCGACCTCGGAACGAATATAATCTAGTGTTGCCTGGTGGTCATCAGAAATCGCGTCCAAAATTTCCTGGTCCGGTTCAACAAGTGCTTCACCGGTATTATCATCATAAATCGCTTGAACTTTGGCGCGAGAATCGATAACTTCCCAGCTGTCGCCGTTTTTTTGCAACTTCAGATCAATAATTCCTAAATGGTTTCCCCAAAACCCTGCTTCAACGGAAGGTACACCATTGATTGTCCCTTTTTCAAGGTCAACTCCCGGGATACCCTTAAATGTGTCTCCAGGAAAAACTTCGTGGGCATGGCCAAACAGTATCGCATCAATGCCTTCGATTTCTGTTAAGTTGTACGTAGCATTTTCCTCACGTTCCTTCAGTTCAACCGATCCTAATCCGGAGTGAGGAACGGCAACAATAATATCAGCACCTTGTTTCTTCATTTCCGGAATATATTTTTGTGCCGTTTCATAGATATCTTTGGTAATTACTTCTCCTTCAAGATTCGCTTTATCCCATTGCATGATTTGCGGCGGAACAAAACCAATAACCCCAACTTGAATGGTGTGACTATTGCCGTTTGCATCTACCACTTGCTTCGGCAAAATCTTGTATGGCTCAAAAAACGGCTGATCGTTGGTGGGATCATCGTCACCATCGTCATAATATACATTTGCATTGACATATGGAAAATTGGCATCATTAATTGCTTCTTTCAAATAATCGATGCCATAATTGAATTCATGATTACCAATATTTCCGGCATCATAGTCCAGCAGATTCATTGCTTTATAAACAGGATGCACTTCTCCTTCTGCCAAGCCTTTTTGGGCGATATAATCCCCAAGTGGATTCCCCTGAATGAGATCTCCGTTGTCGAACAGCATACTGTTGTTCACTTGACTTCTTGCTTGCTTTATAAGCGTTGCTGTCATCGCCAGCCCAAACTCATTTGTTTCCTTGTCTTGATAATAGTCATAGTTTGCCAGATGGACATGAATATCCGTCGTTTCCATCAGTCTTAAATCAACAGTACCCTCACCGGCTGCTTCTGCATTTGCTGGTTTGCTGCCAATCTGTAAAGATCCAAGCACGACTGCTACTACTGAAAATGCAATTAACCCTATTTTCCTGACTCCCATACAGTTCCCCTTTCTAGTTTTTGTCAATTATTAGATTATAGGATTAATAGAAATTTTACAATAGGTCGATAGTATGGGAAAGTGGAATGCTTTGCAAATTAAATGAGGGTAATTACAAATAGAATTCGTATATTTGCAAATAGAATATGCTTGTTTTCAAATGTCCCCACCTGAATTCAGATGGGGATTATTTTACGCTTACACACCAATTATTCAAACAGGGTCCCAAATAAGTTCAACCATTCGAAAAGAGTCGCACTGTTTACCTATTTGGATATTGCTTTATCTAAAGGATTCACCGCTGCCAATAATAATGGACGATTTTGCAGCAATCGGTGCAAATTGTTTTACAAGACTTACTGAATTTACAGGGCGCTGGGGTAAGTTGATTTTTGAATTAAGATAACAACACGTTTGATGTCAAAATTATGGTATAATATAAACACTTTTATAGCTTTTAGGAGTGGTTTGTATTTTATTACTCTCATTTAAACTTATTGCTTTCTAGGGAACGATGCCGATGCCAGTGATGAATAATGACACGTACTAATGGGATGTGGCTCTGGCTGCATCACAGTGGTTGATACAAATGCACAAAATCAACCGAGGTCCGGATCAAGGGATTAAATATGCCTTTGTGAAGCTGGAATTAGAAGTAATCGTTTTATAGCGTAAAACGGTGAATAGGTCCCTCTTGTTCAAAGCCTGGAACTGCCAAACGCAGAAAAGCAAACGGACCCCTTTTCTCCATAGATGAAAATTCATCTTGGAGGAAAGCAAATGAATAGAAAACTGGAAAATACTTCTTTTCAATGTGAAAATTGTGGTGCCAAAGTTGTACCATTAACAAATGGCAGTTATCGAAACCATTGTCCAATTTGTTTATACTCTAAACACTTGGATAATAATCCTGGCGATCGTTTAAGCGAATGTAAAGGACTAATGAAACCGATAGCCCTGGATTACTCGGCCAAAAAAGGATACCAGATTGTACATCAATGTTTAAATTGCAAAAAAACACAAAAAAACAAAATAGCAACAGATACAATACAAGAAGATAATATTGTTCAACTTATGTATCAATTACAAGTAAACTAAAGCTATAAAAGTAAAAGCGTTCCGATACTTAAAATTGGAACGCTCATTTTTATGGTTTTATTTAAGGTAATACATTGATGATCAGTCGATTTAAGGGAAGAGCGTATTTCGGCTCCAAATATATTTTCCTTACCGACAGTAAGTCAATTACAAGATTAGGATTTGCCTCACACTTTTATTATCTTTTGCGTTTTGAAATAGAAGGTGCTTGTTCACAAATGAACAAGCACCTTCCCGGCTATTTATTCGTATCCCCAAATCATTGTCAGCAGTGTTCCCAAAATGGTAACGACAGCAATAAACAATGCATAAAAGACGCTTGTATAGATTGATTTTCTATCCTCTGATTCGCCTACATGCATGAACATGACCAGCTGAATGCCAGCTTGCATAAAGGCGGTAACCAAAAGAATTACGACGCCTGTCTTGGCAGGCATATCGAATGCAAGTACCAGCAAGGCAACCAGTGTTAAAACAAGTGAGAATACAAAACCTGCGATGTGTTTCACCGGAAATAACTGTTTGATTCCCATCTTACATCATTCCTTTCAAATAGACGAAGCTGAATATAAAGATCCACACAACGTCGAGAAAGTGCCAATAAAGCGAGAAAATAAATGCTTTATTGGAGGTATCAGCAGTAATGCCGCGTTTGGCAACCTGCAGGACAATCGCCAGCCCCCAGAACAAACCAAGCGTAACGTGCGCGCCGTGTGTTCCAAGCAAGGTCAGCAACGCGGAAGTAAAGGCACTTACCGTAATGCCGGCTCCAATATCGACGTAGTGGATAAACTCGAATATCTCCACTCCAAGGAAGGTCAGACCCAGCAATAACGTGATGACGAAAAATATCGTCATTGCCTTTTTGTTGCCGAGGCGCATCGCATTAATCCCCAGTCCGATGACAAAGCTGCTTGTCAAAAGAACAAAAGTCTCTATAAGCACTGGAGTCAATTCAAAAATTTCACTGCCGACAGGACCATGTCCCGTGCGGTTCACCAAGGTAAAATACGTTGCAAACAATGTTCCAAAGAGCGCGATTTCCGCCCCGAGGAAAATCCAGAATCCTAATATTTTCAACCGATTTTGTTCCGTACTATACTCAAGCGAGTTGGTTTTCATGGCTATTCACCCCGTATTTCTTTTCCGTTTCCTTAATTTCTTCTACAGAAATATGGTAACCGGGATCATGTTCGAACGAACGGTACATCATGCAAGCAAAAATCGCCAGCCCGAAAATAATGGACGGAATCCACATGCCAAATACCATGCAAAAGCCAAAGAAGAAGAACAATACACCCATGATAAATGGCAATCCGCTATTACTTGGCATATGAATCGGTTCATATTTTCCGCGGAAAAGCTGCGTACCTTTTTCTTTTGCATCCCAGAAGGCTTGTGTTGATTCAACCACTGGTGTCACGGCAAAGTTGTATGCCGGAACCGGACTGTGTGTAGCCCATTCAAGCGATCTGGCATCCCATGGATCTTCGGTGACATGTCTTGGCGCATAACGTGTACTCCAATAAATATTGTAGACAATCAGGACAAATCCTACTGCCAATCCTAATGCACCGATGAACGAAATAAAGTTCAGTGGCCCAAAACCGGTGGACTCAGAGTAAGTGTACATCCGGCGAGCCTGGCCATTCAATCCCGTGATAAACATTGGGAAGAATGTCACGTTAAAGCTGATGGCGATAAACCAGAATGACCATTTCCCAATTTTTTCACTTAAGCTGAAACCGAATATTTTTGGCCACCAGTACGTAAAACCTGCAAGTACGGCAAATACGGTACCCGGAATCAATACGTAGTGGAAGTGGGCAACAAGGAACATCGTGTTATGGTATTGATAGTCCGCACTAGCCATTGCCAGCATGACACCTGTCACACCGCCAATCAAAAAGATTGGAATAAAGGCCATCGCCCACAGCATCGGCGTTTTAAATTCGATTTTTCCTTTATACAACGTCAGCAGCCAGTTGAACATTTTCACACCGGTTGGCACCGCGATTGCCATCGTCGTTATGGAGAAAATACCGTTGACCATCGCACCATGACCCATCGTGTAAAAATGGTGTGCCCAAACAAGGAACGAAAGTGCGGAAATCGCAACCATGGAAAATACCATCGATTTATAGCCGTACAAATTCCGTTTGGCAAACGTGGAAATGATTTCGCTGTATATTCCGAACGCCGGAAGAATAACGATATATACTTCCGGGTGGCCCCAAACCCAGAACAGGTTGGCCCAAAGCATATCCATGCCGCCATTGGACATAGTGAAAAACTGCGTACCAAACAAACGGTCCATCGTCATCAACGCCAACGCAACCGTTAGTACCGGAAAAGCGAAGACAATGATAATATTGGTAATCAAGATAGACCACGTAAACATTGGCATTTTCATCAATGTCATGCCCGGTGCACGCATTTTCAAAATCGTAACAATGAAGTTAATTCCTGTCATCAATGTTCCGATACCGGCAATCTGAATAGCGATTGCGTAGTAGTTCATCCCTACACTTTCACTGAATTCCGTGCTTGCCAGTGGGAAATATGCCGTCCAGCCCGCATCGGGTGAACCGCCAATAACGAATGAAATGTTAAACAACATCGCGCCGAAAAAGAACAGCCAGAAACTAAGTGCGTTCAGGCGCGGAAAAGCAACGTCCCTAGCGCCGATTTGCAACGGAATGACAACGTTCATCAATCCGATAATAAATGGCATTGCCATAAATAAAATCATGATAACGCCATGCGTTGTAAAAATTTCATTGTAGTGCTGAGCATCAAGCAGCCCATTTTCCGGCATGGATGTCTGGGCCCGCATCAGTAATGCATCCACACCGCCTCTGAAGAGCATCAGCAATGCAGATAGAATATACATGATACCAATGCGTTTATGGTCAACTGTTGTCAACCATTCATTCCAGAGATATTTCCACTTTTTAAAATAAGTCAATCCGACAATAATCCCCAGCGAAACAATAACAATCAGGATTTGCGAAGCGATAATCATTGGTTCACCATTATCGGGCACTGCGAATCTGGAGAAATATTCCTTCATGTTTTAACTTCCTTTCTGTGAAGTGTCATCTTGCAACAACACATTTTTTCTATTCCTATTCGTGATGGTGCTGGCCCTCAGTAGCTTTCTGATGGCCATCCATTTTTTTCATATGATGCATCTCAGGTGCCGGTCTGAATGTTAAATGTGTTCCCGTATATGTTTTTCTTCCTAGGTGACCATCCTTCAGCAGTTCATTAAAGGTTGGTTCCGTCAGTTTCTCTGCTGTATGGTGAACATCCTTGACCCATTTATCAAAGTCTTTTTGTGACATGGCCTGCGTTTCAAATTCCATTTCAGCAAAGCCTGCCCCGTTAAAGTTGGAGTTACGGCCAAGATAGGAACCAGGTGTGTCCGCCAGCAGATGCAATGTGTTTACCATGTCACTCATTGCGTATTTTTGCCCGCCAAGCTGTGGAATCCAAAAACTAGTAATTGGCCCGTAGGAATATAGTTTGAATTCAATCGGCCGGTTAGTTGGTATGTTGACATAGTTCACCGTTTCAATGTTTTGTTCCGGATAACTGAAATGCCATTTCCAGTTGGAGGAGGCAGCATAAATAATCAGTGGGTCTTGATCCTCATAGCCCTTCGGCGTTGCCTCGACCTCACTTGTCGATTTAACCGTAACAATAGAAAGAAAAATAACAATCAAGATTGGAATCGTGATCCAAATCGTTTCCAGTACCCTGCTGCCTTCAATATGAGGTGGCTTATAGTCCGCTCCCACTTTGGATGCACGATATTTGTAAAGCATAAATAGATATAAACCAACAACTGTCAGCACAATGAATGCCATCACAATCATTGATAATTTAATGACACCCGCCTGTGTTTCGGCTACAGGGCCTTTCGGATCAAGTACCTTGAGTTGACAACCTGATAATGTTGGCAGCATGATTGCAGCAAGACCGAGTAAAACCCAAATCTTTTTCATGTACCTTCCCATTCCTTTCTATCTGAGAATTTATTTATGAAATCAGTCACAATGATGGATACATCCTACTTTCTAGCTCTCAGTTTATTCTGGGGTAAAAGGAAAAACAATAGTTTGTGAACTATGTCACAAAATAGTCATGAAGTTTTATATAAAAAGTGACAAATATCACTTATACCTCACTTTTCAGGGGACGACACGGATAGATCGTGAAATTAGATGGTAATGGCAACGATTCGCGCTTTTCTCTGAAGGTAACTGTAACGAAAAAAAGTGTAGAGTATGCTCAATGGTGAACATTCTTGTGAATGGGATTGTTGGTGACTGTTTAGGAATTTATGGTGCGGGGGGTAAAGATTACCTTTTAATTGTGGGTTTGCTTTTTTCGGTTACTTTTTCGGCTTTTCATATGATTTCCTGCCGTGACGCCTCTATCTCGGCTACTTTTTCTGGTTTTCCTGCGATTTCTTGCCGTGATGCCTTCTCTTGGCTACTTTTCCGGGTTTTTCCGCGATTTCCTGCCGTGATAACCTCTCTCTCGGCTAACTTTCACCTATTTTTACCGTGGCTCCCCCAACACAGCCCCCTCCGGCAATTTTTCCCACATCTTAACAAGGCAAGAAAAAAGAAGCTACCCCGAAATGGAGCAACTTCTAATCTTCCAGCTGAATCAAATATCACCCTGTGATCAAAATAACTATGAAACATACAACCATAAAGATTAAACCGATCGGAAATGCAAACCGAGCATATTCCAGACTTGTAATTTTCAGTTTGCCTGCCGCAATAATGTTTGGAATGTTTCCCGGGATGAGCATTCCGCCACTGATCAGCAAACCTAGCAGCAAATCGCGAATCGTTTCGCTTTGCATAGCCGGGCTCACTTCCGCAGCTGCCAATGTTGCATTATCCAAAACAGCGGACAGCATATTGATCCAATACAATATTAGCGGGCTCAAATCCAGCAAGAATTTTTCAATAAATGGTTGGAAACCGGCGCCAAGAAATGTCAATGCCATTACAAACAAATAGATTTTAAAGCTACGAAATATAATTTCACCATAAGATTCTGTCTCTGATGTTTTAGCGGATTTCCCCGAAGTTTCATTCTTTTTATCCGTCACTGCAGCTGCAAGCTCGTTTTGTCTTGGCTTGGTTGCAAAGGCAGCCAGAATACCAAAGATGATAACGCCAGGAATAACATAGATGCCTAGCAGACGAATCAAATAGAAAAAGTCTTCACCCAATTTGCTGACCACAATGGTTGACAGCGGCTCGCCGATTGGTGTTAATGCAGCACCCAGTCCAATGGCAAAGCTGGCAAGGACAACCAATCGAATTTCCGATTTGCGGTCCATTTGCAAAACACTGATGACTGCCACAAGAATAATTGCAGCAATAATAGCGGTAATGACGCTAGAAATTAAGCCGAGAATGATGACAAACAACCCGATAAACAACCGGTATGGCATTGCCTTGCTTATACCAAGGATGCCTTTTTCAAGCGGGGTTTGGAACCAGCGGAAAAGCAAACCGGCAATCAATACAGCCAACGTAATATTAATTGGATGCACCAACGCCTCCTTTATAAGATCCCCACTCCAAACCTGACTGACAAACACGGATAATACCCCCATAATAAACAGGAATATTTCCAAATTCTTTTCCACCGGTTTCGTAAACGGCAGAACCAAAACAAGTAAAAGAATAATCGTTAAACCAATGATCATACAAAAATTTCCTCCCTTTATAATCTTTTATTTTTTCTTTATACTGCTTTATTTTTACATTTCATTAATTGGCAATTTTCCATAAGTTATAATTGCATGTAATCCCTCCAGTTAGAAATGCTCTTCAAACATAAAAGGAGCCTGCAACCAAAGGGCATACTTGTCCCTTGGTGACAGACTCCTCCAAACAGCATATCTGTTATTCATTTTTTAAAACCATTCATTTAATTTAACTCACCCAAAGTATAACATGACGAATTGGGCAATTGCAATATTTTTTTCGGCATATTTTTTTATTTGCTGGTGAAAGGGGACAAAACAGGCTGCGTATAAAATACAAGTGGAAGCACCGAACCTGCCTCAGCACCCGCCTTCAGACAGCAAGCGGATACGTTCCATCAGCGGACGAAATAAGCATGCTGTGGTAGGACTTCGTTAAGGACTAATGCTGGGCAATTTAAGCGATGGTACGAAATAAACACGTTGTAGGAGAACGTAAAATTATGGTAAGATTACCGTGGAGAAAAGTGAGTTTGAAGGAGTTTGAATTCCAATGTGATAAAAATCCCATTTCCTTTACAAAAAATCAGTCATAGAAAGGGATTTCCTGATGAATATACAAGAAGAAGTTAGTAAGCGCAAAACATTTGCAATTATTTCCCACCCGGATGCCGGGAAAACGACATTGACCGAAAAACTGCTGCTATATGGCAACCTAATTCGCTCAGCTGGAACCGTTAAAGGAAAAAAGTCGGGGAAGTTTGCTACATCTGACTGGATGGAAATTGAAAAGCAGCGCGGCATTTCGGTAACGTCCAGTGTGATGAATTTTCCTTACCGTGGCTATCAGATCAATATTTTGGATACGCCCGGACACGAGGATTTCAGTGAAGATACGTACCGGACATTGACTGCTGTGGACAGTGTGGTGATGATCATCGATTCGACCAAGGGGATTGAAGCACAGACTATCAAGCTTTTTAAAGTGTGCCGCATGCGTGGGATACCAATTTTTACCTTCATTAATAAATTGGACCGCGAAGGCAAAGAAACCTTGGCGCTTCTGGAAGAAATTGAGGAAGTGCTCGACATTGAAACATGCCCGCTGAATTGGCCAATTGGCATGGGCAAACGGTTCCTAGGCGTGTATGACCGCAACAACGAACAACTCGTCAAATTCAATGGCAATGAAGAAGAAACATATATTCCAAAAGATGAATTAAGTGAAGAAATCGCCAACAACCCGACCTATATCGAAGCGATGGATGAATTTGCTTTGGTGGAGGAAGCTGGGGCACAATTTTCTTTAGAGGATGTGCTAAGCGGAAAGCAAACACCCGTCTTTTTCGGAAGTGCTTTGGCGCCATTTGGTGTACAGACCTTCTTCGATCATTTTATTGATATGGCTCCTGCTCCCGGTGGAAGAAAAACAACCGAGGGCGTCGTCAGTCCGGATGCTCCTGATTTTTCCGGTTTTATTTTCAAAATACAAGCCAACATGAATCCCGCCCACCGCGATCGCGTGGCGTTCTTGCGTGTTTGCTCCGGAAAATTCGAACGCGGAATGGATGTCAGACTTGCCAGGACGAATAAGCATATGAAGCTAGCACAGACACAGCAATTTGTCGCATCTTCCCGTGATACGGTGGAAGAAGCTTATGCCGGAGACATTATTGGCATTTATGATCCGAACGTCTACCGAATTGGCGACACCTTGCTAACTGGCAAGGACAAATTCGAATACGATGAACTGCCGCAATTCCCGCCTGAGCTTTTCAAAAAAGTAATGGCCAAAAATGCGATGAAATCGAAACAGTTTAAAAAAGGTATTGAACAGCTTGTCCAGGAAGGGGCCATCCAATTATTTAAGCAATATCGTACAGAGTCCTATATCCTTGGTGCAGTCGGCGAACTGCAATATGAAGTTTTCCAATACCGGATGAAAAATGAATACCATGTCGATGTGCTATTTGAAACAATCGGCGAGCGAATTCCTCGCTGGCTAAATCCTGATGAAAAAGTAGACGCCTCCCTTTATGATGAACGGAATATGCTTGTTACAGACAGAGAAGAACAACCATTGGTATTATTCAAAAATGACTTCTCGCTGAACTGGTTCAAGGATAAACATCCGGACATTGAGCTGATTGATCTGTTTGAAGTCAATCAATACAACCAATGAGAAAAACAAAGGCGGAAGCGCCCGTTTAGCAACGTACAAACTGGAGCACTTTGGGGCTGCGATTACTCGCCCCACCGAAAAGCCCTGGGGCTGCGGTTACTCGTCCCATCAAAAAGCTCCGCAATGAGATAAAGGAAACATGCCCCTGCAACAGGGGTATGCTGACGTTGGGCGACAAGCCCGCTTTTAGTCGGCCTTCCTTTGACTCGTACGAACCGATGTTGACTTATCGTAGTGCCAGAATAAACTCCCTCGAATTGACATCGCACGAAGAAAAAGTGTACTTCTTTTTCGAGGAGAGAAGTGTGAAGTTTGGGGCTGCGGTTACTCGTCCCACCGAAAACCATTTGCTAGTTGCTGGGCGCTGGAGCCGGACGTGGCTGTAATAGCAAATGACATTAATACAGCCAAATTTTATACTTTCTTTACCTATGAAAAAAACGGTGCTGTTACCGAAACAGCACCGTTTTTTCAGCCATGGTCATAGGGTTGGCTTGTAGCAACAGTTATATCTGTCATTAAACGGACAGGCTACGCGCATTGGATTTAATTTACTTACAGCACTGGCCCACATAACGATGGATTGCGTCTGTTTGCATACAACAACACCTATATCTGGTTTGTAACTGGCATTCCCGTTAGATTCGAAAATAACTTACTCTCTCATTCAATTGTTCCGCAACACTTGCCAATTGTTCCGATGCGGAGAACACTTCTTCCATGGAGCTGCCTGTTTGCTGGGCTGATGCTGCTGTTTGCTGAACACCGGCAGCCGCCTGTTCTGAAACGGATGCAATTTCTTCAATGGTTCCGTTCATTTCCTGGCTTTCGGTCATCATATTGGAAAGACTTTCGGAAACAGTCTGGATACTTATCGCCATGTTGCCAACTTCTTTGCTGATTTCCGTAAAGGTTTGCTGTGTCGCATTAATTTGATTGCTTCCCTGTTCGACTTCTTCATATCCTTCCTGGAGAGAGGTGGCAGCTTGGGAAGATTCATTTTGGATGTTACTGACAAACCCGGTAATATCGTTAACAGATACAGCTACCTGCTCGGCAAGCTTGCGAACTTCATTTGCAACAACGGAAAATCCCCTTCCATGTTCACCAGCACGGGCAGCCTCAATAGCAGCATTTAATGCGAGCAAATTTGTCTGATCCGCGATGTCCTTAATAACGGAAACAAGCTTGGTGATTTCCTTGGTTTGTGTATCCAGCCTGTTCATTTTTTCAACCGCACTTTGAACAATTTGATCGATCTTTTTCATTTGTTCTGTTGAGGCTTGCATTAATTGCGTCCCTTTTTTCGTTTTTTCCAAAATGCTACCGGAATTTCGCCGAATTGCCTCCCCATTCTCATTTGCTTTTTCCATTCTTTCGGAAAATGATCCCATCAGTGAAGCGAGATTACTTGCGCTGTTTGCTTGGCTTTCGGAACCTTTTGCCAAATCGTCCATTGTCACTGCTACTTGTTCCATTCCCACCTTCACTTCATTTGCCGATTGCGTCAATTCCTCGCTTTGAGAAGATACCGTTTCGGAAACAGACTGGATTTGCTGCAGTAGTCCACGCATATGATTACACATCTGATTGGTTGCTTGCACCAATCTTCCAATTTCGTCATGTGATCGGACTACCTGGTCTTCGTCGGTCAAATCCCCCTCGGCTATACGCTTCATCCGTTTAACAAGCGTCTTGATGGGTTTTGTGATTGCCGCGGAAGTAAGTAATGCAATCAAAATACTAACAGCCAATAGAATTATATTTACAGTGGCAACTAAATTACCTGACTTGTTACTTAGGGAAACAGCCTTATCACTGATGGACGTGGTCAGCGCTTCCCTTCCTTTTGCCATTTCCTTAAACCCCTCAATCAGTTCCGCCTCAAGTGGTTCTACCGTGGTTGCCATCAAATGCATCGCTTTTTCTTTGTCACCAGATGCATATACATGAATTACCTCATTCACTGCATTTCCCCAGTCGGTTTTTTTCTCGATAAGTTCTTTCGCCTTATTTGAATCGGTTACTTTTAATAACTTTTTACCTAACGCAACACTATCTTTAGCGCCATCCTCATATTGCTGCTGGTATTTTTTATCACCATATAATAGATACGCCCGAACCAAAGATGATCTTTCTGCCATATTCATTGCAAGCTCTTCATCAAGAATCAGAAGTTCCTGTTTGTCTGAAATATTACTTATATTTCCATTTATTTTTTGCAGCACAAAATAATTATATGAATTATAAGTAAAAGCCAAAATCACCACGATTCCAAAACCAAAAAGCAACCGCTTTTGCAAACTGTTAAACCGAAAAAAGCGTCCCATCTTTTTCTCCCCCTCCAGGATTGCTCCTGTCACAATACATTGCTCGATATATTTTTCTATCTCTAATATCGTCTTTGCAATGAATAATTTTACAGCCTTCACTAATTTCACAAAAATTAAACTTCAGGCTTGAAAAAGACACAGCATCCAACAGCCTGGATGGGATCCAAAAAGTTTGGCTCATATGATTGAAGTTTCGAGGTTTTTTTATAGCTGCAGCAAGAGGAACAGCACTATGTTTTCTGATTTTGCTGTTTTAGCTTTGTTGAACGGTAATTTGGTGCGGATTCGTTCTCAGTTTGTCGTTCATTGCCTTGATGAACGACATTTTGTTGCGAAATGGTCCCAGGTTTGTCGTTCATCGGGCTAATGAACAACTTTTTTGGCCCAATTCGCTCCTGGTTTGTCGTTCATCCGAGTTAGAACTACCGAATGGTGCGATTTTTCTTTCGTTCGGGCGTTCATTCAAGTTATGAGCTACCGAATGACGACATTTTTCTCTCGTTCGGGCGTTCATTCACATTATGAACTACCGAATGACGACATTTTCCTCTCGTTCGGGCGTTCATTCACATTATGAACTACCGAATGACGACATTTTCCTCTCGTTCGGGCGTTCATCGAGCTTTATGAACTACCGAATGATGCGATTTTTCTTTCGTTCGGGCGTTCATTCAAGTTATGAGCTACCGAATGACGACATTTTCCTCTCGTTCGGGCGTTCATTCACGTTATGAACTACCGAATGATGCGATTTCCCTCTCGTTCGGGCGTTCATCGAGGTTATGAACGACTTTTTAGGCCAAAATCGGTCCCGGTTTGTCGTTCATAACCCAGATGAACGGCTATTTGGTCCGAACTTGCCTTCAATTTGTCGCTCATAGGCTTGGCGAGCAACTTTTCAATGCGAACCCATCCCCAATAATGAGCGCAAATCTGACTATCACCCAGCTCAACATCCAACAAAAGAAAACAGCCAGCATCTGCATACAATCCGATTGCTGGCTAAACGATCCTAATCGTGTTAATGAAATTGAACATCAATCTTACTTTGATTCGCTTCATGTTTTTTGGGCATTCTCACTTCAAGGACACCGTTTTTATATGAAGCTGTCACACCTTCACTAGATACAGGGGAAGGCAGCGAAACCGAACGGTGGAACTGACCGACGAAGCGTTCCTTGCGACTCATATTTTCTTCATTCACCTCATTGGAGCGACGAATGGTTCCGTTTATTTGCAGCATGTTGTTTTCTACTGACAGTTGGACATCTTCCTTTTTCTCCAAGCCCGGGATATCACAGGTTGCAACGACTTCTTGTGCTGTTTCATGCACGTCAACATGAATATGTCCCATACCATGTTCAGGTCCAAACATGGCAGGAAAATCAGAAAAGAAATGGTCAAAATCTCTTCTCATATTTGATAATTGTCTGAAAGGTTCATAAGGTACCAATGACATGCTAATCCTCCTAAAATTTTTGTCACGTTTAGTGTAACTTTTAGTGACTAATTTATTCTTGAAGGATTCAAAACAAAAGGGGAGGACTCTAAGGATAGCCAGGGACGCCCTGCTTCCCAGCGAACATGGCAAGACACACGAAATGCATCAGACAACAAAGCCTCTTGGATCATATCTTCCTTTTTCCCTGAGGCAAATACCTTTCCGTCTTTCAACAGCAAAACATGGGATATCTGGTTGACCAATTCCTCTATATGGTGTGTTACGTAAATGATGTGGCAGTCATCTGAAATATTTTCAACAAAATCCAGTACTTCCTCGCGTGAATATACGTCTAGACCCGTGCAAGGTTCGTCCAATATGAGAATGCTTGGCTGCTGAATAAGCGCCCGGGCAATCAGCACCCGCCTTTGCTCTCCCTGGGATAACAGGCGAAACGGCTTTCCTTGCAAGTAACCAAGCCGCAACCGCTCCATTAAATTTTCTACTTCTTCCCAGTCTGCTTCACTCACGTCTTCGTACACGCCAAACGAGGCAAATTTTCCACTAAGAATAACAGCCTCTGCCAATTCCCGATTCAAAACATGTGCAAACTTATCCAGCGAACTGCTCACAAAACCGATTTGCTTGCGTAGTTCGGGCAAATTGGTTTTTCCAAACTGCTTGCCAAGCACACTGACTTCTCCGGATGTCGGGTAATGGTAGCCATTAACAACATTCAATAACGATGTTTTCCCAGATCCGTTCAATCCAAGAATCGCCCATTTTTCCCCTGGATTCACTTGCCAATTAATGTCTGATAGCAATTTGTTTTGATTTTTTATTAATGAAACGTGACGAAAGGATATGATATTTTCCAAAGCAAACACCTGCATTTCCTAGAAATCTTTAAATTTTCATTCAGTATATCATATTTTCCAATTGAATGATGAATGGAAAAATTTATTTTGTTTATAGCGAAACCAGACGGTTGCTGTTGGGGCTTAGAAGCAAAGTTGAACTGTATAAAGTAGTCGTTACATTTTAAAAATTATAAAAAATCTTAGGATTCCCGTTCCCAAGGAAATTTTTTCGGGTCAAGAACTCGGCACCTCATTAAAGGACCAACTGCTGAAAAGCTTTTTATAAAGCCATGTATCAAACATCAATCGAAAATGTTTCTTCGAAACCTTGTTCACCTGTGAGAGTGATTTTTATGGCCCTTGTTTTCGGTAAACGTTGCACCCAATTTAACTCCAATAGTCTTTCCATTTTGATTAAACCTTCTCAAAATGAATTCTTATTATTTTCGTGATTAAGTTTTGTTACAACCAACAGTTGATGATACACTGCAAAAAAGAGGCACACACATCATGCGCCCCTCCTTAACTCCTATTTATCCCGCTGTATAAGCGAAACCACATCATACGTATCCTCCGCAGCTTCTTTAATAAAACGATTGGGCTCTTCCATCGATAACATGACCAAATCATGCATCGCCCTTGTGCAGGCGGTATAAAAAAGGTTGCGATCCACCTCATCTTGATAAACAGCCGATGAAGCATCTGGAATGACTACAGCATCGAATTCAATCCCTTTTGCCAGATAAACCGGCAAAACAAGCAAGCCTTTATCAAAGTTGGAGCTTTTTGGTGTTATCAGCTTAACTGCATCCCTCTTTGCAGCATTTCTCTCCAATAATTCAAAAACACGCTCACTTTCTTTCATTGTCTTACAGATGACGCCGACCGTTTCATTGCCCTTTGCAAACTGTTTTGCTATCTCTTTTTGTAATACGTCTGCTGCAGAGTCTTTAAGTGCAAATTGTACCAAGCGCGGTTTGCTTCCTTCCCGTTCAAAGGGCTCAATTTGCTCTTTTCCCGGTGCAAAAGCCCTTGTAAATAACGTGATTTGCTTGGTGGAACGATAGCTTTTTCGAAGGGTAATTCGCTCGTGACTTTCCCAATTTTCCTGGGATATAAGCGGATTATCAACGGTAGCATAAGTGTAAATAGCCTGATTGCTATCACCCAACAGCGTCATTTTTGTGTATGGAAATGCATGCTTGATATAGGCAAACTGAAACGCGGAATAGTCCTGTGCCTCATCGATGAAAAGATAACGGACAGCTCTGACGGCACTTGGGCCAAACAATAGATCCTTAAAATATAGAAAAGGGGTAGCATCCTCCCATGTTAAATATCTTTCCGACAGGTTCTTTATTGTCTGGCGGCAGATGGAAGACCAATTTTCGGGAAGTAAATCGCCAGATACTGACTCTCCAAATAAAGGTGCATTCGCCAGAAACAATTGCTGATACGTTTTGCCAATATGCACGAACGCGAAACGTTTCACCTGTCGGATGAGCGGACGAAAAGCGCGTTTGACGACCTCTTTTCGCAGTATCTTTTCTTCCAAACTAAAATCATCCGCATCGATCGCTTGATTCTGGTAGTACGCCTGCAAAAAATCTTCCTTATCCATCAATTCCATCTCGTCCAGCACCCAATCTTTATGAAGTTCTTCTTTCTGCAACGCACGTAGCTTTTGGACCAGCCATTTGGCGACCATTTCCATCTTATTCGGAATGGCAATGACTGCATCCAGTTGATAAAAATAATCGCTGATTTCTTCCTTGGAAATAAGCAGTCTGCCACGCAGTTTGATATTGCGAAAAAATATCCCACCATCTTTCAAACGTGCTGCAAATGCATCAATTAGCTTTTTAAACGACAAGCTTGACTTAAAAGCCATACCACTCATGCGGATTGTCTGTGCTTCATCTTTGCTTTCCTTTGCCGCTAGCGCATACTCCATTTGTTCAAAAGGTGTTTCGATTGTATACTTATTTCCTATCCGCGTCTTTAAGAACGTCAAAAAAGTCGCCTGGCTGATGTTCGCTTCCCCTAATTCCGGAAGTACGTTGGCGATGTAGCTGGAAAATAACGGATTCGGTGAAAACAACAGCATATTTTTTTCGTTCAGCTCTTGGCGATGGCGATATAATAGGTACGCAATCCGCTGCAGAACAGCTGACGTTTTGCCACTTCCTGCAACCCCTTGGACAACAAGCAAATCACTTTTTTCGTTACGGATGATTTTATTTTGTTCCTTTTGAATGGTCGCAACGATACTTTTCATGGTTGCGCTGGCATTATTGCCAAGTGCTTCCTGCAAAAGACGGTCACCAATTGTAATTCCGGTATCAAACATGCCCCGGATGTTTCCTTGCCGAATGATAAATTGACGTTTCAACGAAATATTCCCGGAAATGCTTCCCTCCATTGTTTGATAAGACGCCTCGCCAAGTGCGTAATCATAATAGAGACTTGAAATCGGCGCACGCCAGTCATAAATCAGGATGTCTTCTTCCTCGCGATCAAGTAATGACGCTGTACCGATATAAATGGCCTCAGGTTCTTTCTCATGTGCTTCTTTAAAATCGATTCGTGCAAAATATGGTGAATCCTTTAGCCTTCTCAGCTTGTTCCTTTCTGCAGCAATGCTGCCGTGACTTCTTTCACGTTCCGATAAAAGTTCGGCCTGCTGTTTAATGCTGGCTTGCGTTTCTATCACATCATCCGGTTCATCCAAATTGACGGTGACATCTTCCCAAAAATTTTTACGCAAGTCGATGACACTTTCTTTCAATTTTGCAGACCTCGATTGCAGTTTGCTTTCCCTATGTGCAATTTCTGCAATCACTTTATCCACGCGCTGTTGTTCTTGCTTGCGAACTGCTTCTTTTTCCATCTGATCAACCCCATTTATACAAGATTGTTGACAACGAAAACGAGAGATTGTATAATATAATTGGATAGGTTTATATTATACAAATATAAATGAACAGTAACTAATATAGTATACCATGTTTTTAACTGTTGAGCAACCTTACAAAGACAAATTTTTAAATTTGATGGCATATACGAAAAGAGCGTTGAAATTCTGACCTTAGAATTTCATCGCTCTTTTTACTTTGGCTATTTCGCGCGAGTTTCTCGAACCGTAGTTGTCGCCCCTTTACATCAGCAATTTTTGAACCAGTTTTTCATTTCGTTCTATCAGCATCTCGTTATGTGATGAGACCATCGCTGTTTTCGTAGCTTTGGGCGTCACTATTGTTTTGCTTTGTTGACCGCATTTGCCACCATCGTTGAAAGCCCTGGCAATCAAGTGCAGCTTCCCATCATGCATTAAAATATCCCCGGCTGCATACAAACCAGGCCAGATTCGGTGAAGCACTTTTTTTCATCACCTTTTTTAATAAGCCCAGCCATTCCAACATTTATGCATCAACCTGTTGACGCTGTTCTGGTTCATGTACAACAACAGCGCCCGATTATGGAGGGATACTTATTTCGAATTAACATTAACCACTAATAACAATAAGATTAAGTTGTTTCCTTGTATTTATTCAACTGGAGAAAGTTCACTTTCTGTTACCCATTTATGATACCTTACCTCTTCTCCTGTTTCAGTATCTGTATAATCTACCATGTACACAGTTGTTTGTTCGGCAGTATCAATTGTAGCTGTAGCACCTTTCATACCTTCCATATGTTCAGCGTTTAATACTACTTCATCACCTTGTTTAAACGGTTCATCGCCAGCATTTTCAATTTCTTCATGGATCACCCATTTATGATCCTCAACTGGTTCACCACCAGTTGTTGGAGTATATGTAACAGCATAAGCTGTCGTATCAAAGGCACCTGATATTGTAGCTTCAGCACCTTTCATTCCAGACATATGTTTTGCATTGATAATGGCTTTACTTCCAACAGGGTATGTAGGATTTTCTGCTTCTTTTAAGCCTTCTGGGACCTCACTTGAACCTGAATGATTCATTCCTTCGTGACCTGATTTGGCATTAGAACCTTCTTCATTCATATCCATATTTTCGTGAGATTCAGTATCCGTATTGGTGTCATCATTTGGAGCTGATTCTTCATTTCCACCACAAGCTGCTAAAACCATAGTTATAAGTAAAGCAAGCAAACCTATTATTAATTGCTTTTTTTTCATCGTTACAACCTCCACTCAAATATTTTAGAATACTAACTAATTCCCTTTAGATATACCCTTATGCGGTATTATAACACATAAAATTTAGACAAGCTTACAATAACATTTATTCCATTAAATGGCTCGTTTGTTGAACTACTCAATTATAAAATAATTTGTATGTTCCCAATTCCAAAAAGCAATAATGCTAAACGCTTCCTCATCTATTTTTTCCTCATCATCTGTATGAATTAAATCGCATCATCAATCAGCACTTTGCGTATTGGTAAAGACAGCCTTTTCAATTCGATGGCTCCACATATAGCCAAAGCTTTGGTCGGTCCAAGACACCAGTTTTTTCTACCGATTGCTATTCTCATAGGTGGTTGGCTGCTCCTGTTTGCCACTAAGATCGGGCGTAATATTCTGGAGCCGGATAGCGTTCCAGCGGGAATTATCGTTGCACTGATCGGTGAACCTTATTTTATATATTTGCTGATGAAAAGATAACAGGCAAACACCCCATAATGGCGCTGTTTGCCTGTTATGTCGATACTATATCGCTGCGATTGCCCTGCCGGCAGTACGACCGCTGAACAGGCATCCACCAAGGAATGTTCCTTCCAATGAACGATAGCCATGAACGCCGCCACCGCCAAAACCTGCCACTTCCCCTGCTGCATATAGACCGGCAACTGGTTGACCCGTTTCGTTCAATACCCTGCCCGCCAAATCGGTTTGCAGCCCGCCAAGTGTCTTTCTGCTGAGGATGTGCAACCTAACAGCGATTAATGGACCGTTTTTGTAATCTAGCAGTTTGTGCGGTTTGGCAACCCGGATTAGTTTGTCACCCAAATAATGCCTTGCGCCGCGCATTGCTGTGATTTGCAGATCTTTTGTGAATAGATTATCAATCTCGTTGTCACGTGCCCGAATCTGTGCAATCACTTGCTCTGCATCCAGCAAGTTTTCCCCGGTAAGTTTGTTCATTTCCATGACAAGATTATCAATTGTATCAGCCACAATGAAATCTTCACCATATTTTTTAAACGCCTCTACCGGTTCAGGTGCTCCTGGTTTAACCCGCTCCAACACTTTGCGGATACTTTTTCCGGTCAAATCGGGATTTTGCTCCGAACCAGACAACGCAAATTCCTTTTCAATAATTTTCTGCGTCAAGATGAACCATGAATAATCGTAGCCGGTTTGTTGAATCGTCTCCAGTGTTCCAAGAGTATCAAACCCGGGAAAATTTGGGGCCGGCAAGCGGTCTCCCCGTGCATCCAGCCAAAGGGAAGAAGGCCCAGGTAAAATCCGGATACCATGTTTGTTCCAAATTGGATTCCAATTTTTGATGCCCTCCGTGTAATGCCACATCCGATCCCCGTTCACGATGCGTCCGCCCGCTTCTTCAGCAATCGCTAGCATGCGGCCGTCTACATGTGCAGGCACACCGGAAATCATATGCTTTGGTGCCGTGCCAAGCCGTTTTGGCCAATTTTTGCGGATTAATTCGAAGTTCGCACCAATTCCCCCGCTTGCGACCAGCACGCTGTCCCCTCGAAATTCAAACTCCCCCGTTACTACCCTTGAGCTGGCCTCCCCGCGTTTCGCATTACTGGGTTCCAATATGGACCCTTGTACACCTAGGATAGCACCATTTTCCTGGATTAGGTGATCAACGCGGTGTCGTGGTAAATAGTCTACCAGTCCTACCTTGATTTGTTCCTTGACCCGGCATGCAAACGGTGACACAAGTCCGGGACCTGTCCCCCAAGTGATATGAAAGCGTGGCACTGAATTTCCATGCCCATTGGCCAGATAGCCGCCTCGCTCTGCCCATCCGACCACTGGGAAAAAGCGTACGCCCAAGCTGCGCAACCATGCCCGCTTTTCACCAGCGGCAAATTCAACGTAGCTTTCAGCCCATTTTCTGCCCCAATAGTCCTCATCATCTTCCCTGTCAAATCCCGCTGTTCCTAGCCAGTCCTGCCATGCAAGTTCTTTTGAGTCCTTAATGCCCATCCTGCGCTGTTCCGGCGAATCTACTAGAAACAACCCGCCAAATGACCAATAAGCTTGTCCGCCCAGTGAGCTTTCAGGTTCTTGATCCAATAGTAAAACTTTTTTGCCTGCATCCGCCATTTCAGCGGTCGCGACCAATCCAGCAAGCCCCGCACCAACAACAATCGCATTATAATGCATGATTTCTCACATCCCCGGGAATGATTTGTATTTTATAGTTGAAAAAATTACTGTAGATGTTCATTTATGCAAAGTATATCCAAGGCGACATACATTGTAATACTATTTAGACTTTTTTCATTATAACATTAAAAAACAAATAAACGTAAGTAAAGCCTTCGCGGAACAAAGGCGCAAGCACCCGTTTAGCAACGTACAAACTGGAGCACTTTGGGGCTGCGATTCCTCGTCCCACCCAAAACCCTTGGGGCTGCGATTACTCGCCCCATCAAAACATCTGCTAGTTGCTGGGCGCTGGATCCGGACGCGGCAGTCATAGCAAATGACATGAATACAGCCTAATTTTATACTTTCTTTACCTATACAATAAAAGGCTCAGCCCAAATTATCTTTTTCAAGATATTGGGGCTGACCCTTTTCAACTTTATTTTCAACGGTATCAAAATGAAACTTAGACCAGTGAGGTTTTACTTCCCGTTACCTGCGACAAAAGGCTTTAGCGCTCTTTCGTCAGATCTTTATCGCTTCTAACGGTATCAATCGGGCGGACGTATTGCTCAATCTGCGCTCGCCTTGCTTCCAGCATTGATGGTAAGGCAAGTTTTTCTCCCAATGTTTCGTACGGCTCATCCACCATGAATCCGGGACCGTCCGTTGCAACCTCAAATAGGATTTGTGGTGCTACATTGGTATATAAGGATTTGAAATAGAAACGATCGACAAGTCCTGAATTCGGCAGGCCAAAACTGCGCATGCGTTGAATCCATGCCTCCAGTCCATCTTGATCCACAACGCGAAAGGCGGCGTGGTGTACTGTGCCATAACCCTGCCTGGCCTGAGGCAGAACTGTATTATGCTCTACAATCACCTGAGCACCGTTGCCTCCTTCGCCTACTTCAAACAAATGTGTGGAACCATCCTTGGCAATCTCCTTAAATCCCAAGACTTTTTCCATCATTTCTTTGAAATACGCAAAATTGTCCACCCGTACAAAAATGGGTCCCAATCCTACAATCGCATATTCCAAGGGAATCGGTCCTTTCTGCCAAGGAATTCCTGCCGCAACACCATGGTTATTTTCATCGGAAATAAGCTGATACTGCTGATCATCAAAGTCAACAAAAGAAAGTGTTTTTTTGCCGAATTGCTCTTTTACGCCAAAGTGTTCAACCTTTTTTTCATCAAACCGTTTTACCCAGTATTCCAGCGCTTCATCACTTGGCACACGAAAAGAGGTTTTAAAAATTTCATTTGTTCCATGCACCCCTTTTGGAATGCCGGGAAAATCAAAGAATGTCATATCTGTACCGGCACTGCCTTTGTCATCTGTAAAATACAAATGGTACGTTTGAATATCGTCTTGGTTAACCGTTTTTTTCACAAGACGCATCCCCAACGTATACGTAAAAAACGCATAAATTTTCTCTGCACTGCTCGTTATTGCTGTGACATGATGCATGCCTTCCAATTGTTCCATGTAAATTTCCTCCTTATTCTTATTTCATATATTGCGAATTCGAGATATTAATTCTTTTGAACCACAAAAACTCTTTTGTTACTATTTGTAACTTTAATATCAAGAATAACCAATAAAACAATGCATGTCAATCGGTATTGTCTCGCATTCATAGCTTCCATCTTTGTATGACTTGCCCCTTTAAAACAAATCGAGCTGTCGTGGGGCAAGTCCATGATACTGTATGTCAAGCAGCTTTTGGAATTGCTTCGCGTTATCCGCTGCATCGCCACCTGAATTATTATTGAACAAAATAACGATATCTTTCGCCTGGTTTTGCAACTTTAAAATTTGCTGTTTCCATTCGAGCAGCTCCGCATGATTATATCTATACAAATAACGAACTTCCCGCCAATTGCCATGCTTTGGCTTGTTCCAGCCGTGGACGTTTCTGCCGTGCAGACGAATCAGCGATACATTCTCATTGGTCACTTCGGGAACTATTGGAATTGATTTTTCCCCGACTTGCGGTTCGTCTGCAATGACATGAATCCACCCCTCACGGCGAATAAATGAAAGGGTCTCTTCTCGATACATTTCACTGAACCAAGATCGATTCCTGAATTCCAATGCCAAGGGAAACTCCCCCATCATTTTCTTGCAATAGCGTAAATACGTGACATTTTCCTTTTTGCAATCAAACCATGGCGGGAACTGAAATAGCACCATCGCCAGTTTTCCTGCATCCTGGAAAGGCATCAATGCGTCTATGAATGCCTGAAACATCTCGGTTTTTGTTTCGTACGGCGTTTCTTCCGTACGCAGATGTCCGGTCATCCCCTGGTACGCTTTGATGACAAAACGAAAAGTTTCCGGTGTTTCCCGAACCCATTTCAATGCATTGCGCACAGGCTGGACCGCATAAAAGGAAGCATCCAACTCTACCACGGGAAAATGACTGCTATATTCCGGCAATTTATCTTTCGCTTTTATCTGCGGCGGATACAGTGTATCATGATCCCCCCAACCTGTTAAGCCTATGTAAATCAACTGTCATCACTCCTGTTTCCATAATAACATATACAAAGGATAGTTCAGAATTGGAAATTTTGAGCGCCGGTCGATAAAAACGACACCTCCCGAGGCATCCCACCGAAAACCATTGTACGTCGGAACCGGACGTGGCCGATGCAGATAGTGATCAACACAGTACAACGCAAAGAAAGCTTTTGCCCTTAATTGAAAGGACAAAAGCTCTGATAACGAATTAACCTGTGAAGGTATTATAATTTAAATTGCTCAACGAGTTCTTGCAACTCTTCTGCCATTTCCGTTAATACGCCTGCGGAACCGCGTATTTCTTCCATTGATGCCAATTGCTCCTGTGTAGAGGCAGAAACATTTTGGGCACCATCAGCAGTTGTGTTGGCCACTTCAGAAACTTTATCAAATGTCTCTACAAACCGTTCAATGCCAGATGCAACTTCTTGCATTTTCGTCGTTACCATTTCCGTTTGTTTGCTAATATCAGTGACATAAGCGGAAATCTCTTCAAAGGATTTCCCTGCATTGTTGACAACCTCAATGCCTTTATCCACTTCAACAGTACCATGTTCCATCGACTGAACTGCTGCATTTGTTTCATCTTGAATGGTTTCAATCATCTGCCGTATTTGCTCAGACGATGCAGAAGATTGTTCAGCTAGTTTGCGCACCTCACTGGCAACAACAGCAAAGCCCTTACCATGCTCGCCGGCCCTTGCCGCTTCGATAGCTGCATTTAAAGCAAGCAAATTGGTTTGATCGGCGATATCTGTAATAACATCAACGATTTTGCTGATTTCCTGTGAATTTTTGCCCAACCCTTCAATGTTGCCGGATAGTTTTTGGACCGTACTTTTAATATAATCCATCTGACCGACCGAAACCTTTAATGCCTTGTTTCCTTCTTCTACAACGGACAATGCACTGGTAGTTGTATTGGAAACTTTCTCGGAGCTGGCAGCAATTTGCTGGATGACCTGTGACATTTCATTCGCATCTTCGGAACTTCTTTCAATGCTTGCTGACTGATTTTCCACTCCTGCGGCAACTTCCTGGATAGAAGAAGATATTTGCTCGGTTGCCAATGTGTTTTGTTCCGTACTAGCTGTCAGTTGTTCAGCGGATGCTGCAAGACTGGTAGATTTTTCCCTGACATTTAGAATAACGTCATTCAATTTCTTACGCATTTCATTAAATGCTCCCGCCAGCTGTCCCAACTCATCGTTTTTGGAAAATACAAGCGGAACACTTAGATTTCCTTTGCTTATTTCCCGGCTGGCGGTCAACAATTTATGAATCGGTTTAAGGATGGACCGTATGATAAATAGAATGAGTGTCCCGGAGAGCAGCAACGAAATAACAATAACTATTAAAGTTGTCTTCAGGATAGGACCCGTAGCTTGTTTTACTTCACTTTGATACATCGTTCCAACTGTTTTCCACCCTGAAATGTCACTTGTCGTAAAAGCAGTTTTTCGCGCCTTTTCGCCTGTGCCCATATCGAATTGACCGGCTGTTTTTTCTTTTATTTTGTAAAAAAGCTTTGTATCGACAGCTGATCCCGCTTCCTTACTTGGATCACTGATATAATTGCCAGCGTTATCGATTAAGGAAACATACCCCTTTTTACCAATACTGACTTTGCTAATCATATCGCCGACATTTCCAAGCTTCAGATTAACGGCAACAACTCCTTGTTCATCCTCTGTTGCCTTTGCAAGTGTAACAACCACTTGATTGGACGATTTTGATACATACGGATCGGTAATGATTACTTCACCCTTTTGCTGCATTGCCTGCTGATACCATGGACGCTTGCGTGGATCGTAATCTGGCGGATTTTTAAAGGAAGTAGGTGAATTCATAAACTCTCCTGTTTCAGAACCCACGTACGTTTGCTCCACATCCGTTTTGGAATCTTGAATCGTATCTAGCAGATTACGAATTTGCTTATTATCATTATCTTTTATTTTTCCTGCGTTAATCGCATGGGACAGGTAATCGATATTCTCCATTTGCGCACGTATGAATTGATCAACCGTCTGATTGATCAGTTTCACACTTTCTGCTGTGGTGTCTGTTAGCTGGCTATCTATCTTGTTTTTGGAGCTTATGTAAGCCGAAGTGCCTATGATAATACTTGGAATTAACAGCACCGCCAAAAAGGACACAATTAATCTTGTTTTTAAACTCATGCTTTTATGTATTCCTTTTTTCTTCATATTATCCCTCACCTATTCTAAAATGCATTTCGAAAAATGATGCTTATGGACTAGACCTCTATTAATATCGTCATGTAAATGGAATTATGAAGCAAAAAGCAATAAAATTTATCAGCCACCATATTAATGTTGCATTTTGAAACAAAGTCTCCTTATTTCCTAGCTCGTGGAATGTAAAAATGGAAAAGCCCCATGAAGCAGCATTCTGCATACATTCGTGGGGGCTTTTCTGCAATAAAAAACCTCCCTGCTCCGCATCATATTTGGAGCTGAGAGGATTGTTTTTTCTAATCTGTTGAATGAATTTCATAATTCCAAACCCTTATGTGCCAAGGCTTTTGAGACATGAAAAAGGAAGTACCTCCCCAAATCTTGTATAATGGTAGTCAACTATAACATCCCAAAAGACTGGAGGAGTACTTCCTATGACTACTATTATACGACAAATTAGCCTGTTTGGCATCCAAGAATTATATGAAATGGAACCTACCCATCACTATGAGGCCATCATTTCAGCTATTGACCTAGACAAAATCTATCATGCAGTAAAGAAAAAACCACGCCTTGGCGCACCGGAAGAATTAAATTATGGGGCTATGATTATTTCAATTTTTATCCTGTATGTAGAGCGTATCCCGACGATCAAGGATCTGTTGAAGGTCTGCGCGAAGATATTTCATTCAAGTTGAACTGCGGCTTTCTGGTTTCTGATGATATTCCCTTAGAAGCCTCTTACTCACGACTGTTGACGATGCTAAGCGAATTCGGAGTACTGGAAGAAGTCCAGGAATCCGTTGTCGTTCAAGTTATTGCGGAAGGTTTTATTATGGATGAGACGATCGCTATTGATGCTACTCACTTCGAAGCCAGGGACAAGGCACCGGCTAAAGAAGAAAGGATAAAACCGGAACCTAAAAAGCGAGGCCGCAAATCAAGGGAAGAGCGCGAGGCCTGGATGCAGGCCGAGGCTGAAAAGGAAGCTGTCCTGCCTCTTTATGAAAGGAAAATCGAGGCGCAATTGAATGCTTCCCTTGAAGATCTTCGCATCGCTATTCCCCAGGATCCCAAATGGGGCATCAAGAAAAACAGCGAGGGTAAAAATGTGTTCTGGTTTGTGTATAAAGGCCATTTGGCAGTTGGCGCGCAAAGCCAATATATTTCATCCGGAAACTTGAATGGTGGTAAAGCTGCAATTCCGTTACTAAAAGGCATGGAAGAAAAATTTGAGCTTTCTAATATCCGGTATGTAACGATGGATGCGGGCTATGATTACGAACCAATCTACCAACAAGTTCACCAAATGGGACAACAATCAATCATCGCCTACAATAAGCGAAACGAATCGGAAGTGGTTGGGTTCGATAAACACTTTGCCCCTACTTGTTTTCGGGAACATTCCTATCGTTATGATAGCTATGATGCCAAGTACGAGACGTTGAAATATACCTCTCCAAAAGAATGTGCAGACTGTCCTCTCGCCAATGAAAGCATCTGCCAAAAAGTGTACAAAAAGAAAATCGCAGATGACTTACGACGTTACACCGCACCCGCAAGAGGTTCACAGGCTTGGAAAAAGCTATTCAAGCAGCGTACAGCTGTCAAACGTGTAAATGCCTATCTCAAGGAATTCTTCCAGCTAAACAATGTTCGTTATCGTACAGGAAAGCGCGCCAAGATGCATTTCGACATTGTAATGCTTATTTACAATGCTTCAAAACTAGCTGCCGATCGAATCAACTTAGTACTAAACCAGTCAAAAGCTGCATAAATCACATAATTTCTGTTTTTTGAAATGCAAAACTGAAATTCGGTAAGTCTTTGCATTTTTAAAAAGAGCAATTATGAAATTGACTCAGGGGTTTCGACATCTTTCAACAATAATAAATTTTGGTAGAAGGAAAGTCTATTTTACGGATATAGTACAGGAAGGAGTTATTAACTTGAATAAAGACAGATCTCTTCTGACAGTTGATGTCATTATCCAAGAAATTGACCATCGTTTACAAGTATTGGATAGCAAAACAGCCAGGTCTTTGAATCAACACCATGATTTAATGATAAACGGCAGAAAAACAGAATTAGAAAATCTTAAATACTGGATAGAAGCCAGACAAAATATCGGCATTTAATATAAGTGCTTATTACTTACGGTAAGATAATGGAATGTTTTCTTATTTTTACATTGATACTACATCGAGCAAAGCCATTAACGTGCGGGGCTTTGCTTTTATTTATGTGTTAAATAAACAGTTTTTTAAAGAGATGGAGTAACCGAGTACTGACAAAAATGACTTTTTAAAAAATACATAAAATAATTGGTGTACAATTTTAATCTCTGATATATAATTCAAATATGGAAACCAAAAAAAGGAGAAAAGGGGGCAATTGGATCAACCTTTAGCAACACAGAAAGTTTTTCACAGTAAGGTTTGAGTTCCCAATAAGGGAGGGGAAAATAAATGGTTTCTATGAACAAAGGAATTAGCATTAAAAAAGTGAAAAGAAAAAGGAAAAAAATCGGTACGGGAAGCGTTTCTTTCATCTTAATAGTACTTGGCTTGTTGTGGGCATTTTCTTTTGCCAATTTTTCAATTGGTGATGAAATTCTAAAAAGTATTGGCCTTCCTGCTTGGTCAAATGGTAGTACAGGTATACATTATTCAGTGTTTTACGCTTTGCTGTTTTTTATACCTGCGTTTGTTATATCTATTAGACGTCCCAACCATTTTTTATCTAAAACAAGTCGTAACATTAGCGTTATTTTGTTTGCAGTCTATCTATTGTTTTTAATTACTGGCATTTAAAAACTAAAAGGGGGTATTTTTGTGAAAATAAATAAATTCATTGCCTTAATAGGAATCTTGATTGTATGTTTTTCTCTGGTAATCAATGGTAGTTCTACGTATGCAAATGATAAAGAAGAAGTTCAGGATCAAATGGTCATAAATGAAGCAAATAAAATTGTATTGTCTAAAAAGGAAGAGAGTCAACAAGTTGATTCAGAAAAGAAGTTAGTAAAAACATTGCAGGATTCGGATGAAAAACAATTTGACGACGTAATAAAAGAGTATATTGACAACGATTCCGTGGTTGCAGATAAAATACAGGAAAATGAAAAGGTTAATAGTATTGAAGACATAAAAGTTGTTAATCAAAATGGTGAGGAAGTAAGTAGTACTTATAATATCGACGACAAAAACCAAATCCTTATAACAAGTGAGGGACTATATGGATAGGTTACACTTAGTTGGACAGATTCGCTAAGGTCATATATGCTTAATTAATAAAAGTCAGGAGAGAATCATT